>DBGBSM010000068.1:0-1813 GCA_048468815.1 Parabacteroides sp. | reverse complement strand
ACGTAACCCGGCAGGAAATGGAATTATGCGACAACTTAACGTATGTAGGCTTGTCGTTTATGACGCTCGGCATGCTGTTCGGCGCCGTCTGGGCCAAAGAGGCGTGGGGGCATTATTGGAGTTGGGACCCGAAAGAAACCTGGGCGGCCGCTACCTGGCTGGCTTACCTGGTTTATATTCATTTTCGCAAGCGCGACCGGTATGCCTGCCGCACGGCATTGGCTATACTGCTGGTTTCGTTCGCATTGTTACAGATGTGCTGGTTCGGCATCAATTACCTGCCTGCCGCACAAGGAAACAGCGTACATACCTATACTATGTAATAACTTATTTAAATCTACCCGAATATGAAAACAATAGGACTTATTTTAGCCGGAATGCTGGCTTGCCCGTTTTATAGCGGGGCGAAGGACGATAACCGGACCGGGGAAAATCAATTCTCCATGTCGGTACAGATACGTCCGCGGGCCGAATACCGGAACGGCGTGCTTTTTCCGCGGCCGGCAGGCGAGGAGGCCGCCGGATTTATCAATAACCGGGCGCGTATCTCGATGGAGTACATGCGCGACCGGTTGTCGATGAAACTTTCGGCCCAACATGTAGGCGTTTGGGGGCAAGACCCGCAAATCGACAAGAACGGCCGCTTCAGCTTGAACGAAGCGTGGGCCCGGTTGGATTTCGGCCATCATTTGTTTGCGCAATTAGGGCGGCAAGTACTTTCGTACGACGACGAACGGATTCTGGGAGGGCTCGACTGGAACGTGGCCGGAAGGTATCACGATGCATTGAAACTGGGCTTCGAAAATAAAGTACACCGGCTCAACCTGGTATTGGCTTTCAACCAGAACGACGAGCGCACGATAGGCGGAACTTACTACGCTCCCGGCGGACAGCCTTATAAAAACATGGAAAATGTATGGTATCACGTTACTCCTTCGCCGGCTTTCAACGCTTCTTTCTTATTCCTGAATCTCGGGTTGGAAGGAGAAGCCGAAACGCCGGCCGCCGGTACGCATTATTTGCAAACGATGGGAACGTATCTCACTTATACGCCGGCTAACTGGACACTCAACGGTACGTTTTACTATCAGACCGGACATAACCGGAAAGACCGCCAGGTATCGGCTTTTATGTGGGCCGTACGGGCTGCATATAAATTCGATAGCCGGTGGAGCATGGTGTTCGGCAGCGATTACCTGAGCGGAAACGATATGAACAAAGCCGGAGGCAAATACAAAGCGTTCGATCCGTTGTACGGTACTCATCATAAGTTTTACGGGGGAATGGATTATTTTTATGCTTCTTCGTTCGCCAACGGGCTGAATCCCGGATTATGGGATAACCAACTGGGAATCGGTTTCCAACCGGAAAAGCGGGTGAACCTTTCGCTGAATTATCATTATTTCGCCACTACCACTTCGGTATACGAAGGAAATAAGAAACAAAACCGGGGACTGGGCTCGGAATTCGACTTCCAGGTGGATTGGACGATTATGAAAGACGTGAAACTTTCGGCCGGTTATTCTACTATGTTCGGTACCCATACCATGAAGTCGGTAAAAGGCGGAAATCCGTCGCACTGGCAAGACTGGGGTTGGTTGTCGCTCAATATCAATCCGCGTGTTTTGTTCGTAAAGTGGTAAAATATAAACCGTATGCAGAAAAGGGATGACCGGGCTCTCAAGAACCGGTTATCCCTTTTTTACATAGGTGCCGACCGGATAGGGCTACAAGCGATTTCACCGGCGAACCGCGTGTATTTTAAAATTTCTTCGTACCTTAGCCGAGAAATTCAGGAGATTAATATTAAGCG
>DBGBSM010000067.1:0-3590 GCA_048468815.1 Parabacteroides sp. | reverse complement strand
AGATTCTGAAACGGTTACCCCAAACCGAGTACATCATCCTCTACGGCAGTTACGCACGCGATAACTACGTGCGTCGCGGCATCCGCGTGGAAGACGGTGGCATCCCTACCGTAAAAATATCCGATTACGACATACTGGTACTCACGGCCGGCTTTAACAGCAAGAAAGCCGAAGTAGTGCTGGATAACGTGGAAAACGTGTTTTTCCAGGGAAAAGACATCGACCGGGATACGCCGGTGCAATTTATCACCGACGAAATCAAGGTATTTAACAAGTATATCCGCGAAGGGCGCTATTTCTATACCCAAATCAAACAGGAAGGGATAGTACTGTACGATAGCGGAAATTACAAATTAGCGCGCAGAAGAAAACTGAATTTCGAAGAAATCCGGCAGCAGGCACAGGAGTATTTCGACGAAAAGTTTCACAAAGGAAATGTATTTCTAAAAAACGCAGTTTTCAACTACGATGAAAAGGAATACAAAATGGCATCCTTTATGCTTCATCAAGCCTGCGAAAATTACTATTACGCCATCCGGTTAACCTTCACGTTGCGTAATAACAAACAGCATAACCTTTCCAAACTCGCTTCATCCGTCAGGCAATACTCCGAAGAGTTAGCCGGCATATTTCCGCAAAACACGCCGGAAGAGAAGCGATTGTTCAACCTGTTGAAAGCGGCATATGTAGACGCCCGGTACAATCCGAACTTTGTGGTAACGAAAGAAGAAATCGAAACACTACTAAAAAAGGTGGAGTTATTGAGGGAGATTGCAGGAAAGATTTGCAAAGAACGAATCGAAGAATACGGGAGATAAAAAATATTTAATCGGAGGTTACATCCACAAATCGAACTAAGTATGGCCTATTATATAAATCTATTTTCGCCGGATACTCATAAAAAGTTTACGGATTCCGATAAAACCGTTTCCGGATTCAGAGAAAGGCAAAAGAACATCGCCGCACATATTAAAGTAGGTGATAAATTAATATGTTACGTAACGAAATTATCACGCTGGATAGGAGTCTTCGAAGTAACGAGCGATTATTTCGTAGATAGCAAGCCTATATTTACCGAAATAAACGATCCTTTTATTATCCGGCATACGGTAAAACCGGTGGTATGGTTAGACTTAATTAACGGCATTCCGGTAAATGACAAAATAAGCTGGAATTTTTTGTCGTTTACAAAAGAGTTACCAAAGAAAAGTATGGCCTGGACATCTATGGTAAGAGGCAGTTTGAGGAAACTCGACGAAGAAGACGGAAAATACTTGGAAACCTTATTAAAAGAACAGGCATCCCAATTAAAAATTTATCCTATACCGGAAAATTTACAAAAGAAATTAAGTGCCATTACTGTTAAAACACAAGATAGTAAACTAATTCCTGTTTCCGTACCGGACAACGACGAAACATCCTTCTCTAATAAACACACAGTTTCAACGCAACGAGAATCTATCCGAATTCAATCGGTACTTGCCGAAATAGGCGACCGGATGAATATGAAAATATGGATTCCGAAAAACGACCGGCAGCGGGTTTTGGAAATATGGAATAATTCACACAACAATCTGCTCGAACAGTTGCCCCTGAACTATGATACGGCGACGTTAAAAACAATAGAAAACATCGATATTTTATGGATAAAAGGACGTTCTATTATCCGGGCCTTCGAAGTGGAACACACTACATCCATTTATTCCGGGATTTTACGGATGGCCGATTTAATGGCCTTGCAGCCTAACCTGAATATACATGCCCACATAGTAGCCCCTATCGAAAGAAGAGACAAGGTATTACAAGAAATTTCCCGGCCTGTATTCGCTTTCTTAGAAAGAGGCCCCCTTGCGGAATCATGCAGTTTCATATCTTATGATTCGGTTATCGAGTTATCAAAAGAAAGACGATTGGAGTATATGACCGATTCGGTATTGGAAGAATATGTAGAATTTGCAGAAGAAGCAAATATTTAATTGAAAATAAAGATATTGCTCTAACCTCAACACAGCCAATACTTCCGTTTTATTCCGCTTGTTCCATCCAGAACAAGCAGAATAAAGCAGGAGTATATCTTTCACAATCTACCACTCCGATACGGAAAATACTTGGTTACTCGGTTTCCGGCAGCAACTCCTTCGGCGTAGCTTCCTGCAGCCAATTCTTCAGGCGTTCCAACATCTTTTCGGCGAGTCGGGGATGCGCGGTTACTAAGTTCGTGGTTTCGCCGATGTCGTTTTGGATGTTATAAAGCTGGAGCTTGCCGCTACGGTACTCGATTAACTTCCAATCGCCCGAAATAATCGCCGCATGCTGGTCTTCGTAGCTGCGGTGTAAAAACAAATCCCGATCCTTTAGCTTCTTTCCTTTCAAGGCAGGCACCAAACTTACCCCGTTAATCTGCTTATCCTTACACTTCTTTCCGGAGGCAAGCTCTACCAGCGTGGGATAAAGGTCGGTAGTTTGTACAGGCTCGTCGCAGGTGGCGCCCATCGCCGCCATGCCGGGCGCGTAAATAATCAAAGGCACCCGCGAGCCACCCTCGCCTAACGCATCGCCGCCCAACTTACCACCTCTTAAAGGAGCGTTACTGAATGCTCCACCCTGGTCGGAAGAGAAGATAAAAACGGTATTCTCCGCGATTCCCTTCTCCCGGATGGCCTCGCAGATGCGCCCTACCGAATGGTCGAGCGCTTCCACCTTGGCGGCATATTCGGCCTTTTCGCCTTTCAGGCCTTTGGCCAGGTATTTCCGCACTAAGTCTTTGCGACCGATTTGCGGGTCGTGTACCGTATAATACCAAATATTCAACAGGAACGGTTGGCTTTTGTTGTAACGGCGGATAAAATCGAGCGAACCTTCCGTAAGCATATCGGTTAAATAGGCTGTATCCGGCGCATCCGGAAACGGATTCTCCGTTTTAAAGAACGGAGGATAGTAGTTATCGGGATGGCCGTGTTCACAAGTACCGTACATCGCATCGAATCCCTGATGAACAGGATAATACGGCTCGTGCCCCAAGTGCCATTTCCCGACAAAGTAATTGTAATAACCATATTCCTTCAGACGCTCGGCATACGTGATTTCCTCCAAAGGCAGCCAGGCGCGCGACTTCATGCGGCCCGGGTCGGTAGCCAACACCTGAAATTCGTCGCGGGCGGGATTATCGTAAATATGACGTACGAAACCGCAGCGCAACGCTTCCTTGCCCGTTAGCAACGACGCACGGCTCGGACTCGATGTAGCCGTAGAAACATAAGCGCGCGAAAAGTAAAGCCCGTCGTGTTTCAGCCGGTCGATATTCGGCGTTTCGAATTCGGGATTTTGGTAGCCTAAATCGGCCCAGCCCAGGTCGTCGACGAAAAACAGCACGACATTCGGTTGCTGAGCCGCTGCCATGCCGCCGCTCAATAAAAATAAGGGAAGTACGCTCTTTTTCATGGGGAGGATGTTTTTTAAATAGGAATTCATAGGTAGTATCCGTTTTTTTGAAAACAAAAATGCAGCTTGTACACAAGCAAAGGTACCGAATTCCGATTTACAGGTTAAAATCGCTTGGTTACAAATATACCAATTCTTACGTTACAAAC
>DBGBSM010000066.1:0-6464 GCA_048468815.1 Parabacteroides sp. | reverse complement strand
TGGTAAACGAGGCGCACAAACGGGGCATCCGGGTATGCCTCGACCTGGTGGCCGGACATACTTCCGATAAAAACCCGTGGTTTATCCAGTCGCAGCAGGCCGATCCGAACCTGCGTTACAGCGATTATTACATCTGGCCTTCGTTTATTCCAGACGACATCAGCGAATGGGCAGCCGGGAAATACATTCCGTCCGATGCTCCCCGCGGCAACTATTACATCAAGAACTTTTACGCCTGCCAGCCGGCACTGAACTACGGATATGCCAATCCCGACCCTTCCCACCCGTGGGAACAGCCGATGGATGCGCCGGGCCCTCAGGCTGTACGGCGGGAGATGAAAAACATCATCGCGTTCTGGATGGACAAGGGAGTAGACGGGTTCCGGGTAGACATGGCGATGAGCCTGGTGAAGAACGACCCGGATAAAAAAGGCACCATGCAGTTGTGGCACGATATGAAAGGATGGTTCGCCCAGCAGTATCCGGAAGGGGTATTGATTGCCGAGTGGTTCAACCCGACCGAGGCGATTGCCGGGGGCGGTTTCCACATCGACTTTATCGCGCATGCGGAAAAAGACAACTATACGTCGCTTTTCTTTAACCGGGAAGGGGGCGAGTTCGAACCCCGGATTTGCTATTTCGACCGCGAAGGGAAAGGGGAACTCCGACCATTTATGGAGATGTACGGTCGCCATTACGACGCGGTGAAAGGGAAAGGGTATGCCAGCCTGCCTACGAGCAACCACGATTTTCAGCGGCCGAACTGCTATACCCGCAACACGTTGCCACAGCTCAAGGTGGCCATGACGTTTTTCCTTACGATGCCGGGCGCTCCGTTTATCTACTACGGCGACGAAATCGGGATGAAGTTCCTTACCGGCCTGCCCGATGTGGAGGGAAGCCTGGGCGAAGACGGCAAGAACCGTGCCGGCACGCGTACGCCGATGCAGTGGGACGACAGCCCGAACGCCGGTTTTTCGACGGCGGACGCCTCGCGGTTGTATATCGCACAAGACCCGGACCCGCATCGTCCTACGGTGTCCGCCCAGGAAAACGACCCGGGTTCGATGCTGAATTACGTACGGCAATTGCTGAAGATGCGTTCCGAATCGGAGGCTTTGGGCAACGACGGCGACTGGAAGCTGCTGAGCGACGTAAACCGGCCTTATCCGCTGGTATACCTGCGCTCGACCGGTAACGAGCGGTATTGCATCGTATTGAACCCGTCGGACAGGCGGGTTACGGCCGAATTTCCTTCGTTGGGAAGCGCCGGAGCAGCTTGCCGGGTGGCGACCGCCGCGCCGGCCAAATACGTTCGCGGCAAGAAAACCGACAAAGTAACGGCGCCCCCGGTATCGGCCACGATTTTCAAACTGGAATAGCCCAAAGGAGCCGGATAACCGAACCGGAAAACAGGGGTAAGAGGCCGTTCCGAATTAACATCAAAGACAGGGAAAATATCTTTGCCCTGTCTTTTTATTTCATTTCGAAGGAAAATAAAAAACGTCGTTTTTTCATTTCCGGGCTAATACGTAGTTTTTTCCGGCGCCACTGCACCCTTTTTAAAAAGCACCCTATTCTAAACTTTTCAAGGACGATTTTTGTAAAACAGGATTATAAACGAGTGAGGTTACTGCTCCAAAGGTGGTTTTCGGCATGTATCCGGGGATTTTTCACAACCGAATATTCCTTACAAATTACCAATTCACAACCTTATTATCTCACACAAAGAAACAATAAGCTCTCTTTTACAACACAACAAGAAAAGGACAAAGAATAAACAACAGCCTTTTGTCATATCCATAATTGACGAGAATCGCTTGTTTGTTTTTTATCTTCCGGGCGGGTTCGTACAGCGTATCGTCAGAAAATTCGTTTGTCATTTTGACAAAATGATAAAATGACACTTTATTTTCTTGTTTATAAAGAGTTCCGACGTGTTTTTTTACCACTTATTTCCCCATACGTTACCGCACCTCGAACTCCGTTTCCATAAAAACGGAAAGCAGCAAGCCTAAGCGGTACGTACCGGGAGCCAAGCGGCCCGAGGCGAACTGCTTTTTCTCATTCGGATCGGTTAAGCGGTTCACGTTCCACGCAACCGGGATACCGGCCAGCATGGCCTCGCCGCCTTGCAACAACCCGTGTTTTTCCATCCAGGTATACTCCCCTATCGAGCCCGAGCGGGCCAACGGATGGGCGGAATAACCGGTTTCGGAATTTTCCACGCTCGGGAAAAAATTGGGCAATACCGCTAAGTTGGTCCGGTTTTCGAACAACACCCGGATCGAATCGGCAGGCGATTCCAATACGCGGAAGCCGAAAGCGGAATTATCGTGCGGGTTTACCGGAAGCGGACGGATGCTATCCTCCGTCAACGTAAAACCGGTGTACAGGTTCAAGACTACATAAAAATGCACTTTGTATTTCCCGGAGTCCAACGGATTTTTAAACTCCGATGCGAATATCGTTTCCGGAAGCGTATCCCCGCGCGCCAATTCCCGTCCTACTCCGGCAAACACCAGGTTATTCTTGAAAGGAAACGGCATCCACGCACCGCCGTTCCAACGCTCCAGGCGGTGGTACTCGGGTTCGGCTACAGGTGCGCTTATGTTGATTACATCCAGCACGATTCGGGTTACCCGGGGCGGATAAACCGGTTGCTGCGTTTCGATTTTGTAAGCATCCGGATGGGTAACAGGCACACCGGTAAAACACTGCAACGACATTCGTTTCCGGTATTCTCCGGTTTCACCGGCAGGTTTTAAGTAAGCAAAGGGGTCGGTACCGGATAAAACAGTGCTGTCGGAAACCGGCGAAGCGGCAGATTGCTCCACTCCGACCCGGCTTTTCGCTCCGTGCATGCAACCGGCCGTTAATAGAAATAGAAATAGACAAACAAAATAAACCGCTCCTGTTTTCATACGTATCCTTGTTTACTTTGTTATTTTACCACCACCTGACAACGGTATGACGATACCCGGTAGAAATCATTTTTTCTTTTCCACCAGTTGTTCCAGCAGTTCCATCCGTTTTTCCAACGAATCCATTTTCTCCTGTGCGCTTTTCAGCAACCGTTCGTAAAGGGCAGCTCTTTCATCGCTCATCCGGACGAGTTTTTCTATCGGATTAAAAGTGTTTCCGCTAATATCACGATTCCCTATATTGGCAATATTATCTTGCCCGTCGATGGTATTGTTTTCTATATTGATAGTCACCGCATTGGTATCTTCCATATCCCGGATAAACTCTTCCGGCACCTTCAAGGCGGCGGCTAACTTACCTATTGCCTTTTCGGGAATGGTTTCCATTTGCTCGTAGCGCGAAAGCGTTTGCTGGGGAATGTCTGCTACTTCGGCTAACGTAGTTTGTTTGATGTTCCGCGTTTGCCGGATACGTTGCAAGTTACGGCCCTGGTGAACCTTATGGGATGATTGATTTTCTGTTTCCATAATTCGTTTTATTATTCGAAGCCTATCTTCGTTTTGTTTCTTCGAAGCAAAAATAGTAAAAATCCGGTATTGCCGGCTACCGTTTCGGGTAAAAATACAGGCTTGGGTAAATGAGTAAAAAAACGGGTTGGCGCACCCATTTTTTCCCGCTTTCTTTGCTGAAAAATAAATGACGTTTTTTTCAAATCATAGTTACAGGCACCTCGTGTTTTTTCTAACTATCGCCGTCTTGTTTTCCTGTCAGGGAAAGCAAGACGGCAATTATTCCGTTACCTACCGGGTAACCGTCCGGCAACCGAATCCGGCCAACCTGTTGATTTGCTACCGCGATGCGGGCGGTCTTACTACCGTTTGTACCCGCGACACAAGCTGGACGAAACAGGTCAGGCTTCCCGCCGGCGCCCCGTCGACCTTGAGTTGCCGTACTATTGACCGATACCCGTACAGTATTTCCCGGCTCTTTCCGGTTCGGGCGATGCCTATGATTACTGCCCGGATAATCCGCGCAGACACCCAGGCTACCGAAAGCGATACGACATGGATTTGTCTCACACTACCGGTACCGGTCCCATAAGTAACGGAGCATCTTATAACCGTTTTTGTAATTCTTCTACCGGTTCCACCGATACCACTTTTCCCAGTTCGTCCGTTTCAATCCCTTCTTTTATCTTCCGGAAGGTTTTATAATCCGCCCGGATTTGCCGGGGAGCATGTATGTCTTGCCGGATGCTGCATTGCTGCGGATTGAGATACCGGCAGCGGAGCGGGCGCTCGTCTGACCCGGCTATGCGGCATTTGTTCCCTTCGTCGAGGTGACGGCAATGCGCTTCCACCAGCATCGCCCACCGATAGTCGGCCACTAAATAGGTTACGCCCGGGAAACCGGTGGCGTACGTACAGAAATCAACGCTTCCTTCGTTGAAAGGCTGCTCCGTATAAAAAAGCAACGACCGGCAACAGACGGCTCCGCAAGCGGCACAAGCGGAGGTATAGGGAATATCCGTTTGTACAGCGGGTTCGCCGACAGGCTCGCTTGTTTCGGGCGTATAAGGAAAGGAGCGGTTGAAAACGTCGGCAAGCGCACGCATATCCGGTGCCTCTACGATATTCCGGTCGTTATCGAAACGCAGTTGCTCCGCCAGATAAGCGAGGCGCGCCCGGTCGAGCCAGATAAAGCCGTTGCGAATTTGTTTGCGGTCGTCGTACACTTTTTTATAAAAACAGGTGTACGGGTTATAATGCACGCATATCGACGGTTGCTCCGGTTGTTCGTGTATCGTGCATTTGTGGGTTTCCGTATCGAAGAAACGACATGGCTTGGAATAGTATACCGAGCAGGTGCCTTTTTCGAGTAGTACTTCAATGGGGCTGAAGTTAAGATAAAATGCGGTTTTATCTACGTCGTTCAGCGTACGCAACGGATAGGTTTCGAGGATAAGTAACTGGCAACACTGGGCGGAAACGCACTGGCTGCAGGGGGAGGCTTTTGCCTGGCTAAGGGTTAAGTTCATATTTTTCGACTTACTACAAATTTTATTTTTACAATGTAAAAGGCGGCTTATGGAATTGTTTGGGGAGTACCGGTAACTTTAAGCCCCACCACTTTATCTCCGATCTGTACGGCTTGTCCTAAACGAAGGTCATAATCCCGGTTTACCTCTATCTTTCTATCGACCGTTTCTCCTTGTGTCAGCACTACATTCTGAACCTCTACATCGGTTACGTTAAATTTCTGTTTAAAGAAGGCATCCCAATTTTTCCATAACCGGTGAAATGAAATACCGTATAACCAGGCTTGTTTCGGCGCTCCCCAATTCTTATCCGTATAGAAAATAGTGTTGTCGGTAATGTGGGCAATGTGATTTCTTACACATAGGAACCGGGCTCCTTCTCCGGCAAGCTTGGTGTACGATTCGGTAGAAGTGAGGGTACCGTTCAAAATATTATTGTTTTCGGTTTCATCATGTGTGGTATGATAACTCACATATCCGACTGCACCATGCACTTTAGGTTGATAAAAATCTTTTATCACCCCCTTGGTATTCCCTTCTTCCACTTTGACCACATAACTGTAATGCCCTGCATCGTACATAGTCGTGATGTCGATAGAAGACTGTCCGTTAATAGCCGCTTGCTGGGTAATCACAAACGGATCGAGTTTACTACGTGCAATTTCAACAGGGGTAAGTTGTACTTGCATCGAACCCGGAGCTTGCCCATTTTGTTTCCATATTTCCTCCGGCGGCTCTCCCCACCCAACAGTAAACGGTAACGTTCTTTTCTTATCTAAAAACAGAGGAAAAGCACCTCGTTTCAATTGCGTATGAAGTACCGCCCCTACAACCTCACCTACGTTTCCTCCCTCGGTAGCTGCATTTTTAAAAGCGTCGCTCCGATTAGGCGCTCCTGCTAAATTCCTTTTATAATGAGTATAGTTCGCTCCGAAAAAAGCATTCGTATCATCTACCAACCCTAATGGCGCCGCTTGTGGAAAACTCTTAAACGGTTGCCGCTGCGCCACCGTATTTCTGTTTCTTCCCAAGAGACCGGCCGCCTGCTGTTGCAACATATTTCCTCGCACCGCAGCCAGCCCCATCGGTTCTTTATCGACACGCTCTTCCGAAAAAGGCAAAAAAGACTGTGCATAAATCGAATCGATCTGCTTTTTCTGGGCAATCACCGATGGGCGGTTATCGACAAAATCAGGCAGATAATCCGCACCGTTGCTTTTGCCGGTAGCCTGCCTGGTCAACGAACGGCTCGATTTCTCCGCAGGCACCTCCTTATAACCATTCTCTTCTCCCATCCAGCTAAATTAACAGGTTGAACACGGCAACCAAGATAAAAATTAAACTCCGAACCGGCAACTCAATCGCAGAAAAAAAACATATTTCCCGTTCCAATCCGTTATTACAAAAAAACGTTTTTAAACAGCCACGCCGCTGCCGGTTCTGCATATTATTATTACCTTTGGTGCATTTAAAACGAACGCACCGGCCCGTACGCCACGGG
>DBGBSM010000065.1:0-2868 GCA_048468815.1 Parabacteroides sp. | reverse complement strand
CTTCGGCGGTGGCGCCTTTCGTAATGTTTTCCAGGCTTTCGTTACCGTAATCTCCGGTGGTTGTGAGGTCGTTGTCGGCTGCGATATAAATAAGCACCGTTCTTGCGGCTAACTTTCCGGAAGTATTATCGTCTGCGTCCGGGCTGCCCGGAATCGTATCGTTACATGCCCATAAAACCGCTGCTGCCAGCCAGATAAGAAGGAGTTGTCCAATTTTCATATGTTCCCTGAATAGTAGTTCTGCAAAAATACGGATTTTATTTAAGAGCCTGCTTAAATTTTCCTTGTATAAATTTTAAGGTGGTTTTATCGACCTGTTTTGAGTTTCTCGAAAACAACTCTCAAAACAGGGACGAGCAAAATTTAAACAGGCGCTTACTTAGCCGGCAGCGGGCGGAATTGTTTCCCGTTTTCTATTTCCGATTCGATAATAATGACTAAATTCGCACATTCGCACTTACATCTCACTTCTATCTGAACGAACATGAAAAAACTGGGGTTGATACTATTTGCCTTGTTCTTTTGGCACGCGTACGGGTATGCGCAATGGATAGCCGTTAAAACGAACCTGCTTTACGATGCTACCGCTACTTTCAATCTGGGGTTCGAAGCCGCTTTACAGAAACACGTGAGTGTCGATTTGTCCGGTAATTTCAATCCCTGGACGTTTCCGAACGATAAATCCCTGAAGCATTGGATGGTGCAACCCGAGGTGCGGTATTGGCTGCACGAGGCGTTCAACGGACACTACCTCGGCCTTCATGCACATTATGCCGGTTACGATGTAGCCGGAATCCGGTTGCCGGCCGGCATGGAGCCGGATTATTGTTACGACGGATACAGCTACGGGGTCGGTTTGGCTTACGGGTACCAGTTGTATTTGTCGCCCCGTTGGAATGTGGAGTTTACCGTAGGAGGAGGTTATACTTACCTGGAGTATGATAAATACGATTTTCCGAAAGAAGAGGGGTGGAGCCTGGGTAAGTTCCGGAATAAGTACTGGGGGCTTACCAAAGCGGGTATCAGTATCGTTTATCTTATTAATTAACGGCAAGATGAAGAGAATTTTTGCAGCGATCGCTTTTTGTATGGGTTGTTGTCCGTGCTTTTTATCGGCACAGAGCCCGGGCGCTTTTCAGGGGCAGGTTACGGTGAAGCAAGATTCGTTCGTGATAAGGAAGAATGTGCTTTATTTGTATATGCATATTTCTTTGTCGGGTTTACAGGTGGGGCGGTACGAAAGTATGGTGCTTACGCCGCTGTTGCATGCCGGCGGTAAGGAGTTCGCTCTGCAACCGGTCGTGCTGAACGGCGCCAACAAGCAAAAGATCTACGAGCGGAAGAAGGTATTCGACGGGCCGGTGTATGCAAAGAAAAATGCCTATGCCGTTTTGAAAAACGATCCGGAAGACGAAAAAGAAATCGTGTATTTGCAGGAAGTGGAATGCCGGGATTGGATGAAAAAGGCAGCCTTGGTATTACGGGGCGAAAGGTGCGGGTATAACGGACGTCCGGCGCAGACGTATATGGATATCTTAACGGATAGAATCACGATTCAGGAAGAATAAGGCAACGCCTGGCGGATTGCCGGAGCGGTTTGAACCGGGAGCCGCCCGGTGGTGGCGTTTCTTGGCGAGCTCCGATAAAAAACAAGCAACGGACAGCTTTACCTGTCCGTTGCTCAGTTATGTTAAAAATGAAGCATGAAAGTTATAGTAAACGGGGCTTTTCTTTCCGTACTTGCGGCAATGGAAAGAAAAACTGCGGCAACGAATTACTATAGGTTCCGAAGGACACGAAATTCACATTCCGTTTTCCTTCTTATTTCATGCTTGCAAAAGTATTTTTTCTTTTCCGGAACCGACTTGTCGATTACAGTCAAAAAGTTGATAATCTTGCAAAAAGGATTGGTTGTAAAGAGAAATTAATAGGCATTTCCATTACCGCTTCCTCCTCCTTCTTCCCATCCGCTTATTTCGCCTCTGCTGTTTCCTTCAATGGCTCGTTTGCTGAAAGTCAGGGTAATGGTAGTTTTCTTTCCTGCGGGTGCAGCTCCTTCTCCTCCGGGGGTTGCATTTTCATTTACTTTTACTTCTATTTCCTGGGAAGGTATATTCTCAGTGACTATCGCTAATTTGTATGTTAC
Source organism: Parabacteroides sp. (assembly GCA_048468815.1). Lineage (GTDB taxonomy): Bacteria > Bacteroidota > Bacteroidia > Bacteroidales > Tannerellaceae > Parabacteroides_B. The sequence continues at coordinate 722 of DBGBSM010000065.1, read as the reverse complement.
TTCAGTTGCACTTTGAGGGGCAACTAAAGCGTATCCGCATGTTGTCGCATCGCCTGTTTGTAACTCAGCATCAAGCTCTGGAGCATCCGTAGTATTGTTATAAACAGAAATGTTACCCGTGGTACTGCCTGCAGTAAAAGTAGGGATGCCAGTCCCTAATTTTAAGGTGCCGGAGTTTGCTATTCCTTGAATCGTGATATTTTTTACTTTCCCGAAGTATGTTACATCTTCAGTGGTCGTTGCTTTGATTTCAAAAACTAATTGACTTAGCGTATGAATAAATTGTAATTTTTCATCGGTTTTCGGTGCTATTTTGTTACCTGCGTCGATGAGTTTGGTGGCTATGATGTCGGTTTTTCCATTGATGCTCAGATCAATTTCATTATTTGACGGAGTGGCGCTTGCTTTCGGATAAAAAGCGGCAAAATAGGTATTATTGCCATTTGGGTTATAATAGATAGGAGTACCGGAAGTGAAAGTAATCTTACCGCTTCCATCCATAGAGGCTTGTTCATAAGTCTCTGTAGGCGCTTGAGCAGTGGCAAAAGCAGGTTTATCTGCTGCGTCGTAGCGCAGAATCGTAAAAGCATCGAGTGTACTTCCGCTTCCTACCGCTGCTTTCGTTTCTATCGCGGAAATGCCGCCTTGCAGTTTGATTTCCACCAAATCGCCGTTCTCGATTAATTCTTCTTGCGAAGTACAACTCACCATAGCTGCTATGG
>DBGBSM010000064.1:0-11799 GCA_048468815.1 Parabacteroides sp. | reverse complement strand
CCGCAAGGCTCATATCGCTTTTCAGCGTTATTTTCCACGCCGGATGATTGTCTTGAATGTCTTTATAAAATTCGATTACCGACCCTTCCTGGTTGAGAGGCGATAGCTTCAAGCCGTTTTTATCGGTACGCGCCATCCCGTCGTCTACGATGTTGGGTACGGAATCGACTAAATCGGCGAATTGGGAAACCGTAGGCCGGCTTCCCGCACTGAAATATTTTTTAAGCGTTTCACGGTTTACTTTGCTCATCGTTATCGGGTATTATAAATGTATTACCTATGCTCAATTCGTTTATACCGGCATATCCGGGTGCCGTTTCTTCCGGACGCAAGTATGTAATCAGATGCGACTGCGCCGGAACAAGGATACTCCAGGGATAAGTGAGCGGCAACAGTCCGTTTTTTTTCGTATCGCTGATTTTATATTCTTTCAATTCGTACGAGCCGTCGGTATGGGCCCGGGTGTATAATAACGAAAGCTGTTCGATTGTTTTCACTCCTTCATCGTTCGAGAAAATAGAATAAACGGAATCGAGCGGTAACGTATAGCCGAAAACCGGCATTTTACCTGCTTCTTTCCAGGGAGCGATGCGCCTGTTCATTTTGGCATTCAGCCGGGTCAACGTTTCCCATACGGCTACGCCCGGCTCCGGCATGAAATGGCAGCGTACCGTTATTTCTTCGTAAACCGGATTGATTACTATAAGTTTTACCATAGGCGCAGCAAACGGTTGCAACCGGTTCCGGATACTGTTCAGCAAACTGTATGAACAGAGGGGAAGCGTTTCGTCCGGTTGTTTTTGCATGGCGATAAGCGTAACGGTGGGAGTACCCGGGATGTTCGTACCTCCCGGCAGGCATTTTACTTTTTCCACTTCCGGAAATTCGGTCAGCGTCATCCGTTCGTAGTCCATAGGAGTAACCAGCCTGTTCCGGTGGGCGATGCGGCAGGTAATACGGATGTTTCTCGCCGTTTCGTTTTCCCGGGGGCATCCGCCGCTTCCCGGCAGGAACTGTTCTACCGAGTCGATACCGGGCAAGCCGGATTCGGATTCTGTTATCGTGCCGGCAGGCAACGGCTTTCCGTCGCCGCCTGCAGCTATCGCTTCGACCGCATTCGGGTAAATGCCGCGTAACAATTGGCATTTTTCAGGATACCGCTCCACGGAAACCCACAACCAGCATATCCCTTCTTTATCCAGCCATCCTTTTTCTACAGGTTCCGGCAAAACGAGTTCTACCAGTCCGCTGTCGGTGAATTTTTCCGTAGCGTCTTTTTTTACACAGTTATTATTAAGCGGCATCCACTCTTTACCGGTATGGATATGCCAGGATATTTCCGGTAAAGCGAGGTCGTCCGGTGTATGTATCCGGCGTTCCGTGCGGGGAATAAAATCCATATAGAAACGGAGCCGGTCGTTTCCGTTCATTCCGGAAAATCCTAAGAACAAATGAGCCGTTCCCTGCAATTCCTGGATAAACGGAATTTCCCGGTCGGCTTTTACCTGTGAAATTTGTTTTTCTATTAAAGGCAGTACATGATAAATTTTAATACCCTGGCAAGCCGGAGCATTGACGATAAACTCGTCTTCCGCCTCGTACGTAATTTTTACATCGTTCATCATAGGCGACACCGGTTCCTGCGGCAACGCCCGTTTCCTTTTCAGCCGGCTGTTCTCCATCATCACCCGCGGAAACAGTTCCCGGTACAACGCATGGCCGAATCCGATTTCCGGACTGTCGAGTACCAACCGGAAAAAACCGTTCCGGGCCGTACTGTAGTCATATTCCTCTTCTTTGGTATAATGGCCGTTTAAAATACCCGGTAAAACGAACGGTAATTCGCTTTCCTCCTTTACTTTCGCAGCGTTTCCGTCCGAGCGGAATAACCCTACGGAAGCCTCGGAAGCTATCCATTTCCGGTTATCGAGCCATTCGGTGCGTATCCGGAAACAACGGTTGTCGATAGGGTAACCGTATTCACGGTAATGACCGGCGAATCCGTTTTCATCCAGCGGCAATTGCTGCCATTTGCATGCGAATGTAACTTTGCGTAACGGCTTCACACTCATTTCGTAATTGCCGAATACCATCCACGAGTTTTTTTTAGCCTGTACGCCGAACGGATAAAAAGGCGCCGAAGCGTCTATCGTTCCGCTATCGCCGTATAGTTGCAACGAAGTGAGGTTTTGTACCTTTACCCGGATCGTAAGCCGGCTGAACCGGATGCGGGCAGCCCACGAATAAGGATAGAGCCAGGCCGTCCGGTTCATAATCAGCCGGAGTACCGGCATTTCGGTTTGTATCCGGTGCAATTCTTCGTTGCATGGGGCAGTAGCCGGAAAATCTTCTTCCATCCGGAAATGCAGGTATAAATTACCGTCGTCCGGATGATAAGCGAGCCGTCCGGTTAACGGCACCCATCCTTGTACGGTGCTTATTTTCAAATAAAAGGCATCTTGCAACAATTTGTACTCTATTTCTTCCTGCGAGAACGGTTCCGTACGTGCTTCCCGGAACCGGTTTTCGAAGTACTCGTGCGAGTCGGGCGTAAGCCGGAAACAAACCGTACCTTCCCTTATTCCTTCCCGCAGCAGTAGCGTAGACGACTCCACCATGATACCCATAGGAAGGTACCGGGCGTTTCCTCCCTGGTTCCCGAATAAGTCCTGCGGTTCGCCTTTCGACCAATTCAGTCTTTTTTGCTTTACAGCCGTGACGAAAGAAAGCGATGCATCCGTATCGTCTTCTTTCATCCGGGCGGCCGGATACTGCAACGGGTTTCTTTCCTTGAAGATGGACAGAGCGTATTTCAGTTCGGCGCCGGTAACAGTTAAATCTTCGTCGGAAGTATAGTAGCGCGTTTCTCCGTTTTCGTCTTCGCCGGCGATAAAGCGGGTACCGGCCGGTACCCGTATGTTTGCAGCATCCGGATTCTTTTTCAGCGTGAGCCAGGTATGGTCGGGACGGGCTTCCCGGCACCGGCTTTTCAGTATGTCGCGTATATAAAACGAAGGTAACTCCCGCCAACGTTCGTTGAACCGTGCCGCTATCGTGCCGTAATGCTTCACAAACGAGAGAAATACCGCTAACGAAGGGTCGAGGTCGCCGTTGTGCGTGACCGTTTCGAGGTATTCTCCGATATTTTCCTGAATCTTTTTTACGATCATCAGAAAAAGATAGAACAAACGCGAATGCAAAGTGTCGTTTTCTTGCGGAGCCGCTACGAATGTATCCCGTAAAACTTTCTTTTTCAGTTTGTCTTTGGATGTTAAGACGGACGACAACACCAGCCGGTCTTCCAGCTTTTCTATGATCCGGTTCGTGATTTCCATAACCGGGTCGGGCGTTTGTCCATCCCGGTACACCGAATGTTGCCCGCTGTATTGCGTCAGCCGCTCTTTCCAGTTTTCGATTTTCCGGTAAAGCGCCAGCATTTGTCGCTTTTCAAGGAACGTTCCCCGGTTATGCAGGTAGCTCTTTTCTTCCTCCTTCACATCGAACAAACAGATTTCCACCAAAACCGGAAGCAATTGGCTTTGCCACAATTCGTACAGATACCCGTCAGGTTGGTTGTCCGAATTAAAAAAACGGATACCCCGGCTCATGTCCGTGAGCCGGTCGAACAATACCTTCCAGTCGCTTTCCAATGCATGGAAATCGGTAAGCGAAGCATGCAATTTGCAGTATTGCGTGCGGTCGGTTCCGTCGGTAATCCTTGTTTGTCGCATATCCTTCGGTTTGCTAAAGTTCCGCAATATCGGTTCCCTCCCGGAGATAGAAAGGGAAAACCATGTTGCTGCGCCGGTTCGTATGACGTACGGTATAATCCATTTCGATATACATCACCCCTTCCGGAGCCTCTGAAAGATTGAACCGAACCTCGTTCAACGTAATGCGTGGCTCGAACAGGAGAACGGCGTTCTCTATCGTATCGCGTAACAACGTTTGGTTGGTCAGGCTCATTTGTTCGAAAACAAACTGCTTTATGCCGCTTCCGAAATCATACCGGTGCACCCGTTCGCCCGGCGTGGTTTCCATCAAAATGGAAAGGCTTTGCCGGATGTCGTCTTCCTCTTTTACCATAACGGTAGGATAAGCCCCTTTCCGGAACTCGGGCGGAAAGCTCCAGCCTCTTCCTAAAAACGATTTGTCTTCCATCGGTATCCGGTTTAAAATTTCTTACTCTCTTTTTATCCCCCGATTTGCACTGTGGGGCAACCGGCCACGATACTTCCCCCGTGAGCCGTGGTATCGCCCATGCGCGCGGCCGGTTTTTTACAAATCATTACGGTTGCCGACCCTTTTACGATGGAGTCGGGGGGGCCTGCGCATACACACATATCGCCCATAACGGCGGCAGGTAATTTGCCGATAAGAACCGTAGGCGCTCCCGGACCTATCACCGGCCCTCCCACATGCGGAACAGGCGAGGGGAAAGCGGGCGTTTGCATCGGGCAGGTGTGCATATCTGTTATTCTGGCTGCTGGCGGCATATCCGTTGTTTTTTAGTTAATCATTACCATAGCGCCTTTCACGGTAGTCTGGCCCGAAGCCGATAACTCCGCGGTTGCGTTCCCCTTGGCCGTAAAGCCCACTTTGGCAGTCGCTTTTACGTTCATTCCTTCGAGAACGACATCGTTTTTGGCCGAAACGGAAGCCTTGGCCGTAGCATCGAGCTTGATGTTCGACTTGGCTTTCAATACGATGTCTTTTGCCGAATTCAGCGTGATTCCGTTTTTATCCATCGTAATCGTATTTTTATTCTGGTCGGAAAGCGTAATCGATTTTTTATCGTCGTTAATCTCCACCTTATTTTTACCGGGCGTAACGAGGGTGATAATCTTTTTTTCTTCGTTAAACTCGATTTTCATTTTCGTTTTGGTAACGATAGCCTTCGTATAATTATCGGCCTTTATCTGGTACGGCGGCGCGAGTTTGCTGCTGTACAGGTTACCCAGTATAACCGGGCAGCGCGGGTCGTTATTCAGGAAGCCTACCAAAACCTCGTCGTCTTTTTCCGGGATAAAAAAGATACCCCGCTCTTTACTTCCGTATACGGTTGCCAGGCGCGCCCAAAGCAGGTTTTTGTTGCCGTTGAGCAACGGAACTTCTACCTGTATCCGGTTTTCCTTATCCGGGTCGCCGTCCAGTTTTTTCACTTTCCCGATATGCAGTCCCTCTATGCCGGGCAACCAGCCGGACGCCGGCGGAGCGGTAACATCGTGCTTTTCGGTGATAGGGGCGGGGTCGATGCCCATACCGGCCCGGGTAATCCATACATTATTCTCGATAGTATGCTCCACTGTTCCCACGTACACATTCCCGTTGAAACGTTTTCCCAACCCTTTCAGCTCGACGATGCAACCCGGTTTTACCGAGGCGTTTCCGTAAAAAGTAAAACTTCCCCGGTAACGGGCCAGGCCGTTTTTAAGCGCTACGCTGTCGGCCCAGTTCTTAAGCGCGTTGCTTTGCGTCGGGGCGTCGGTTTGGAAAAGCAGTTTGTCTCCCCCCTTCAATTGGTCGGCCGAAAGGTCGCCTTGTTTGTTCAGCGACGGTTTCGACGCCGACGATTTAACGACAGCCTGCTTTGCCGGATTCCACGATACGGCCTCCACTTCGGTAAACTGGTCGCTTACCGAGACATGCCCGTCGAACTCGATTAAGTCCGTGCCGTATGTAACGGTAACCGCCGCTCCTTTGCTTACCGCCGGTTTTTTAACGGAGATTTTTCCGTCGTCGACGATAACCACCAACCCGTTCGCATCCGCCCGCGACAGGGCGAAATCCCAGTCCGAGCAATAATACTGCACCAGCACGGGATGCTCGTACGAAGTAGCGTCGACCGACACGGAACCGTACGGCTTCAGTACCTCCGAAATCACGGCACTATCTTTCTTCTTTTCGAATATCTTGTTTTTCCTTCCCAGCGTAGCCGCGAAAGCGCAGTCGCAACACTCCACCACCAGTTGCGCATGCGAGTCTTCTTCCAATTGGATGCCCACCTGCATTACCGTGCCGGAAAAGAGCGTGGCTTCCGATTGCGTATCGCCGGCCTTGAACTCGATGGAAGTGCCCGGCTTGAAATCGTCGCTGTCGGCTTCGGCGAACTTTTCGCCCGGCATATCCCCGGCATCGAATTTGAATACCGCGTTTCCCAGCCGGTTTACTTCTTTGTATATTTTCGCATAAGCCAGCTGGTAAGCGCCCGTTACGTTCTTCCCTTTGCAGAGAAGCGTGTACGAGAGTATCCGGTCGGCCTGGTCGGAGGGTGCTGTCGCCATTGTAATCGTTTTTATAGGTTATCCTTTTTGCAATTGAGGAAACAAAATCGCCGTTCCCGGGGCGATTCTGCGGAATCCTGTTAATCCGTTCACCCGGGCCACTTCGTCGACCAGCGTCGAGTCGCCGTAAATCTGTTGGCATAAACCCGGAAGCGTTTCTCCCGCCCGTACGGTTACCAGGTGCGATACGTCGGGCGATTGCTTGTCGGCGCTTTTCTTCGCTGTTTTTTCGTCGGTGAAACTGGCGAATTCGAAGTTTACCTTGGCTCGCAGCGGATTTCCTTTGGCGTTGAACATGCCGTATTCCGTTTTCAGGCTGCACAACTGGCCTTTGAACAAAAACGTTCCCCAGGCGATTTTTACGAAAGAAGGCCGGTGGGCGCTTCCCTGATAAACGTACACCAACTGCTCGATTTGGGCTACCTTACTGTCGGCCGTGTCGCTTTCCTGCGTACCGGCCACTACGCCCGTACAATCGATCAACACTTCGAACGAGAGCTTTTCGCCATCGTACCGCTCGAATACACCCGACGCGCTCGTGTCGCCCAGTTGCTTGTTATCCTGGTACTTGATTCCCTTCTGTAGCTTCAGACTGCTTGGGTTCATCTGGAATTCCATTTCGCCGACCAGTGAAGAATATGTTTTGTTCGAATAAGCGCTCAACTTTACTTTTGTCATCCGTCAACGTTTTTTGTTTTGTTGCCGAGCAAGTTCTTTGCGCAACATGCGCAGCAATTCCCTTTTTAACTCGGTTTTCAGTTTATCCGTTAGTTCCGGAGTAACCTCCGGTGCGTTCCCGAGTGTTTTTTCCACCGTGGTGCGTACCTGTATTTCTTTGATAACGATACTCATTATATCAGCCGTTTCATTTCGTTATACTTTAATTCCAATGTTTCTATCGCTAACGAGTTCGAGGTAGAGTTAAAGCCGCTCACTTCCCATTTTATCGGAAAGGCATTGGTGAAAACCCACGAGCATAGGGGCTTTCCTTGCTTATCCAGTAAGTTCACGGTAATTTCTTTCGGAGTTATCTTTTTATTGAATCCCCCGTCGATGGTATCGTGTATCCAGGTTTCCAACGGGTTATTCAATGGCTCCAATGCCCGTTTCAATACCAGGTTACCGTGTATTACCTTTTGCGGCAAATGGTGCACAAAATTGTTTTCGCCGCTTTCCTTCACCTCTTCGGTTACCAGTTCCATGGAGAGCCCGGATACATCCGTGAAGGATGTATCCGGTATAGCATCCCCTTTGCCGGCAAAGGTCACTTCGAAGTAAAACGAAACGGGAGGTGCCCAAGTGTTCGAGTCGGGTGCCGGCATCTGTTATTTGTTTTCGAGTGTGATACCTTCGTGTGCCAGTTCCATGGTTTCGATAGCTACTTCGTTCCCTTCCGCCTTGAGCCCGTCGGTACTTATCTTCGTGGGCCATGCATTGGTAAGTTTCCACACCATGGTGGGGTCGCCTTTCTCGTCGAGCAAGCTGATGGTAACCGCCTGCCGCTTGATGATATTCAGTTGGATTTCGTTAATCCAGTCCCAGAACTTGTTATCCCCTTTGAAGATGCCTTTTTTCAGCGTGATGTTACTGTACTTTTTCATGCCGGGCATCTTGATTTTCGCATGGACGGCGCTGTCGCCGGCCCGGTATTCGATAGGCTGCGATTCCATATCCATGCCTGTTACTTCCCTGAACGAGATAACCCCTTTGTCGCCCAGGTCTACTTTGAAATAAAAAGCCGGTAGCGGCCATGTCATGCTCTGAGCTGATCCGTCGTCTGCCATAATCGTAAGTATTTAGAATTGAACATTAAATCTTTTTTAGTCGTTAACTCTTCTGCATTTGCTGCTGGAAGGTGATTTCGATAAATTCGGCCGGCCGCGTAATCGCTACCAACACGGTAATCCGTAAAATGCCTTCCAAGATATCTTCCGGTGTCATCGTATCGCCCAACCCTACGTGTACGCTGAACGCATCTTCCGGCGAAGCGCCCGCCAAGCCGCCCCGTTTCCATACGCTTTTCAGGAAATTCTCGATCATGCCCCGCATCGTAACCCAGGTTCCCGCATCATTCGGCTCGAATACGTACGCACGGGCGGCGTTTTTGATGGATTCTTCGAGGAATATCATCGTGCGCCGTACGTTGATGTAGCGCCAGTCCAGCGAGTTGCCGTCCATCGTACGCGCCCCCCATATCTTGATTCCTTCGCCGATAAACGTGCGGATGGCGTTTACGGCCTTTCCCGTCAGCGGTACGTTCAAATCTTCCTGTTCGGCGTTCGTCAGGTTACAGGTAGGCGCAACCACGTTGTTGATGGATAAGTTGGCCGGCGCTTTCCATACGCCCCGCGAGTTATCCACCATCGTATAGATACCCGCCATGGCGCCCGAGGGCGGCAGCAGGTTCATCCGCGCCTTAATAGCCGCCAGGATATTTTTGTATATCCCCCAGTTCTGCGCCAGTATAGCGTGCAGTTCGGCTTTCAGCTTGTCGATGTTCTCTTTTTTTTTCTTTTCGTCCGTTCCCGCTTTTTCCCGTTCTATCTTGCCGCCGTACTCCCGGATTACCTTTTTGATGGCATCGGGCCAGTTCGTATCGCTCTTATTAGCTAAGTTAAACAGGTCCCAGTCGAGGTTGTCCATGCTCAGGTACTTATCGGTAATAACGGACGTGTTGAGCCACGGGAAGTACGAGGCGCAATAAGCCAGGTGATTGCTCCCTATCTTTTCGCGGAAATCCTCTACCGATTTACCTTGGTGGCTCAGGTCGATACCGTTCCAAATATCCAGAATAGCGAAACGGTTTTGCATCACCTGCCCGCAATGGGCCAGTATGGCCGTTTGGATATTGGCGCATTCGTCCTGTCCGAAATTAATGGCTTCGGGAGCTACGATTAAGGTGGGTTCCTGTTCTTTCACCAATAATTCCAACGCATTCGTAATGGCCTGGCTGTCGGGCTTCGTATGGTAATCGCCTACGGAAACGATGTAGCACGGACCGCCGCCGTTGGCGTAAAACAACAGCATATGGTAATATAAGGTATAAAGCGACGTACAAGGTTTGATGGTGTACGTTTCTTCGGTAGAAACGGGTATGGAGAACGAACTCGACGCCACCGGTAAGTTTTCCTCTTCGCTCTTTTCGTCCGCGTCTGCCGGAGCCGCGGCTTCTGCGCTCTGTGCTGTCGCACTGCCTGCCTGGTCGGTCGCCGGCGCCGGAGCCGGAGCCGATAAAATCTCCTGTATAATTTCGTCTTTGATTTGGGACAGGATTCCTTCCGTGGCTAATCCCGTAACCGTTTTTACAACCGCTTCTTCGGCCGTCATCGCTTCGGTTAGGGCCGTCTCGATGTTTTCGGCCGTCGTTTCTTTTCCTGCCAAGCCTGCTAAAGCGCCTTTTTTCAGCTTTTCCTTTAATTCCTTTTCCAATCCGGCAACGATTTCTTTTTCTATCGCCTGGGCGGCCTTTTCCGCATCCTGTTTGATGCGCGCTTGCATTCCGGTGGTTTCCTGAGCCGTTAAAGCGGCGATCAACGCTGCTTTTTCGTCAGTTATCGTTTGTACGATGGCGTCTTCGGTAAGGGGAGGGGTTAACGCTTTCAGCTTTTCGTTTACCTTTTCTTTCAGTGCCGCTTTTACCGGGTCGTCCTTCCCGGCGTTCCCCGTTCCCTGGTCGTTGACGGTGAACTTAGGCGTGGGGGCGTACCCGAAAAACGTGTGGAACTCGGCCATGGAGGTAATACGCCAGGGCTTGTTAAGCAGCGATGTGTTTCCGTCGAGTGCCGTTTCGGTATATCCGATAAAAGCAGGCACGGCGGTAGCTACTTCGACTACGGAGTTGGGAAAGGCGTTTTTTTCGAGGATGTAAACGCCGGGGGTTTTCATTGTTGCCATACGGTATTAATTTAAAGATGAATAATTCGGTCGATTCTATCGGTTGTACATGCGTATCCGCGAAATTAAAAGTAAACCACTTCCCGTATGCAGCCACGGGCGGCATCCGAAAACCGCCCCGGAACGGGATAAGGCAACCGGCTCACCAATGTTTTTTGTCCGAAGGGCGTTTGTTCGGTTAGCCGGAGCTGGAAATCGTACTTTTCGTACAGGCCGACCGGTGTTTCCGATTGGCACTTCCAGCCGGGCACTCCTCCGTATTCGTATTTTTCTACCGGAGCGAATGCGAGCTTGTTGTTCCGTTCCTCTACCGATAAGGTGCGGTTCGTATGGCCGTTGCGGGGAATGAAAACATACTCCCACGGCTGCCGGGAAGTCGAGAAAAAAACGGTTGCCTCCGTACGTTCCGTAGCAGGGCCGGTTACGGCCAAATACACCCGGCCTATTTCGCCCGGCATTTCCCGCGGTTCCGTTCCGCGTATGTCTTCCGGTATATGCCATCGGCGCGTTTCGCCCGTAACCGCTTCCAGAACGAATATTTCTTTCGCGCCCGATACTTCTGCGGACGTATGGTAAGGAAAATGCGGATTGCGGCAAACCAGGTCGAACCGGAGCAGCGTGTTTTCGCCGGCCAACCGGCTCGGGTCGCCCGTAAGATACCATTCGTTTCCGTTGCCGGCATGGAACCGTACGTTTCTTCGCGCCAGCCATCGGCGCGTATCCGCAGGTACCGATACGCCGATGTCGCGGCACAGGTTGTCGCAGTAGTAGGCTTGCTTCAGCTCCAAGCGGAAAATGGGAATAAGCGTATCCATATGCCTTATGTATTAAGGTGTAAATCCGGCCGGGTAATTTTTTCGACAGTACCTTTTACTTCCCTGCCGTCTACGGTAAGCATGCGCAGTTTGCAAACGGCCGAAGGGTAATACGTGCCGCCCAGTATACTCCATACGTTCGTGAGCTCCTGGATGCTCAGCGTAACCGGCTCGATGGTGAACGTGTCGCCGCCGGCGGTGCGGAACGTGCCGCTTTGCTGCAGGAAAGCGAGTGCGCCGGAAAGCAGTTTCAGCGAGTCGGCATACCGTTTCTCGTCGAAAACGGCGGCTACGGCGAAGTAGAGGTTCAGGTTCCAGGCCGGCGCGTAGCGCGGATACCGGCCGCCCGTGTCCGTGCGGGAAGCCGAACCGATGCCCATCGACGTTTCGCGTTCCAGGTTAAGCAAGAACAATTGAAGTTTGTTAACCGGCTCTTCGCCGGAGGATACAGGCATGCCTAACGACACGATCTCTTCCGGAATATCGTAAAAAGCGCTCAGGTATTCGTTTAAGCGCTCGGTGAGCTCGGCGAGAATGGTGTAAATCATGGCAGGGCGTGTTTAATGAATATATGGCAAACAGTTCCTAATTGCGTGATTGTGCTTTTACCCCGTTGTTGGAATTGTCGTTAGCGAATTAAACGATTTTAAAAGGAATATACAAGCGTTCGGGGTAAAATATTTCTTCTTTGGGAGAGATATTTTTATAGGAAGCGTTTGCATCGGAAATAGATGGCGGCGAACACCACGGGTGTATGCCGGAGAAAAAAGAGCGGAAGGCGCCGGTGAAAAGCGACTGTTATTTTT
>DBGBSM010000063.1:0-4283 GCA_048468815.1 Parabacteroides sp. | reverse complement strand
ATAATACGCTTTTTAAAAGCTTGTTGACGGCGTTTGTTTTGTCTGCGGGGCTTACAGGGTGCTCGGAAGACACGATGGATAAAATCAACCAAGACAACGACCACGCTCACGAGGTGGATGCCAAGTTTATTTTAACGGATGTGATTACCTCTACCGCTTTTTCTAACGTAGGGGGCGATTTCAATACCTATGGCTCGTCGTATATCGAATACGAAGTCGGCGTAGATAACCAATTGTACAATGCGGAAATTCGGTTGAACGAACCTTCGGCTGCCAGTACGTTCGAAAACAGCTGGAGTAATCTCTATATGACATTGAAGAATGCCCGGATTGCGATTGCTCAATGTGAAGAAGGAAAACGCGACGAAGGGAATAATGTAACGAGAGGAATTGCGGAAGTGCTTGCCGCTTATAATTCCGCTTTGATTGCCGATATGTTCGGTGATGCTCCGTTCAGTGAAGCTGCCGTAGTCGATAAGGCGAGTTTGCCTGTGTATATGAATCCGAAAATGGAAACACAGGAAGCAATTTATAAAGGTGTAATGCAGTACCTTGACGATGCGATAGCGCATTTGCAGCAATCAGACGTATTGCCCATCGGTGCGAGTGATTTGTTATACGACGGTAAAACAACGCAATGGATTCAATTCGCTTACGGTCTGAAAGCCCGCTATACGATGCGGTTGCTGAACCGCTCGGCCGACCAGACGAAAGACCTCGAGGCTGTATTGGATTATATAGATAAATCGTTTGCTTCTGCCGATGAGCAAGCCGAATTCGCTTTGTACGATTCGAATAACATCAATCCGTTGTTCGGTTTTTACAGTTCACGTGCGGGATTAGCTCTTAGCCAGAGTTTGTGCGAAAAGTTGGCGGAACGTAACGACCCGCGTATCCAACGGGCTATCTTGTCACCGATGATAAAAATAACAGAAAAAGAGAAAGTAAGATATCAGATTACGGATGTAACTGATTCGCATTATGTACCGGCTCCTAACGGGTCGCCGAAACAGTCGATACAAGCTTACGGAGTTTCGGCTTTTATGTATGCCCAGACGGCTCCGACCGTTTTGCTGAGTTACCACGAATTGCAATTCCTGAAAGCAGAAGCACTTTGCCGTTTGAACCGGTTGCCCGAAGCGGAAGAAGCGTTGAAAGAAGGCGTGATAGCCGGCTTGTTAAATGCGGAAGCTTCGGTAAAGGCTGCTGAATACAAATTAAGTAAGGGCTTGATATCGGTTGATGCTACTTTAGGAGAAACAGAAGCAGAAGATTATTTCGATAACGAAGTGAAGCCGTTGTTTACAGCTAACCCGTTGAAAGAAACGATGGTTCAGAAATATCTTGCTTTCTGGGGAGCATCGGGCGAAGCTACGGAAATGTATAGCGACATCCGCCGGTGGAAAGCGGAAGGATACGAATACGTTACCTTGAAAAATACGCGGAAGTTCCCGTTGCGTTGTCCGTACGGTAACAGCGACACCACGACGAATCCGGAAGTGAAAGCTGCCTACGGCGACGGTCAGTATGTGTATGCCGAACCGGTTTGGTGGGCTAACGGAACCCGGTAAGTAACGAACCGGATACAAAAGATACAGCCGGCCGGAAAGGGTAATCGTCCCTTCCGGCCGGCTTTTCGTTTGTTCTTTCTTTTCTTGTTTTTCCCTGGCATATTTCCTACCTTCGCCAAACGGCTTGTATAGATGCGTGTGGATGCATTCTGTATTATCGGTGCAGCCCGGCATCTGTTTATGTGCGAGCCGTACGATTTGACTGTGAAATTTAAATTCTATACCTGATGAAAAATAACGTATTCCGGCTGTTAGCCTTCGGGCTGTTGCTATTTTCTTTCCGTTTGTCGGCCCAATCCGATTGTGCGTCGCGTTCCTTACGTGTCATGAGTTATAACATCCGCGACGGGCGCGGCATGGACGACCGAACCGATTATCAGCGTACGGCCGGTGTAATAAACCAAGCGGCTCCCGATGTGGTGGCGGTGCAAGAGGTCGACAGTGTAACGAACCGGAGCGGCCGTACGGATGTGTTGCGCGTATTGGCCGAACTTACGCAGATGTATCCTACTTATTCGCCGGCTATTCCGTACGACGGCGGAAAGTACGGAATCGGTATCCTTTCCAAAGAGAAACCGGTAAGCGTACGCCGGGTGGCGTTGCCCGGCAGGGAAGAAGCCCGTACTTTCGTGATGGCCGAATTTGCCGATTACGTGTATTGCGCCACCCATTTGTCGCTTACCGCAGCCGACCAGTTGCTGTCGCTACCGATTATCCGCGAGGAGGTAAGCCGGTATAACAAACCCGTGCTGATTGCGGGCGACCTGAATGCCGATCCGCGTTCCGGATTTATCCGGGAGCTCGGAAAAGATTTCGTAATCCTTACCGATACCGCGCTGCCTACTTTCCCGGCCGATTCGCCCGATACATGCCTGGATTATATCGCACTGTATAAAAAAGGCGAGATGCCCCTCTCATTGATACGGAACGGCGTTATACCAGCGTCGGTGGAGTCCGACCACCGTCCGGTTTTTGCCGACATCGTATTCAAAGCGCCCCGCGAAACGATTTTCCGGACAGCTCCGTACTTGCAGAATCCTACCGGTAACGGGATTACCGTGATGTGGCATACGTCGGTTCCCACCCGGGGGTGGGTGGAATACGGCACCGATACCGCCCGTCTCACGAAAAAGCAAACGATTATAGACGGACAGGTTATTTCCAACACCTGCCTGCATAAAGTGCGGCTGGAGAACCTGGTGCCCGGACAAAAATATTATTACCGGGTAGGCTCGCAGGAGATAACGCTGTACGGCGCTTATAAGAAAGAATTCGGTGAAACGGCCGTTTCCGCTTTTTCTTCTTTTACGTTGCCGTCGGAGAAAACATCCGATTTTACAGCCCTCGTATTTAACGATTTGCACAACACGCCCGGTACGTTGCACCGGTTGTACGAGCAGGTAAAAAACGTGCCGTACGATTTCGTTATTTGTAACGGTGATATTATCGATGCGCCCCATACGGCTTCCGATGCCGTCGGCTTCATCTCCGAAGTAAACCGGACGGTAAAGGCCGATGAAGTACCGGTTATTTATTTGCGGGGGAATCACGAAATACGCGATGCCTATTCGATGAATTTGAAGGAGCAATTCGATTATATCGGCGGGAAAACGTACGGGGCGTTCAATTGGGGCGACACTCGTTTCGTATTGTTGGATTGTGGGGAAGACAAACCCGACGACCACTGGGTGTATTACGGATTGAACGATTTCACGCAGCTGCGCACCGACGAGGCGGCGTTCCTGAAAGAAGAAGTGGCTTCACCGGCCTTTAAGAAAGCAGCGAAACGGGTGTTGGTTCACCACATTCCTCTTTATGGAAAAACCGACCGGTATAATCCGTGCCGGGAGTTGTGGGGCGGAACGTTATCGAAAGCTCCGTTCGCCGTTTCCATTAACGCACACATGCACCGGTTCGCTTATTATCCGAAAGGCGAGGTAGAAAACAATTTCCCGGTCGTAATCGGAGGCGGTTATAAACCGGAAGGCGCTACGGTGATGGTGCTACAGAAAAAAGGAAAGGCGATGTCGCTAAGGGTGTTGAACGTACAAGGCGAAACGTTGCTGGATTTGACTTTGTAATAGCGTTTAAGATAGAAAAGCTTCCGGTTCTTTTCCCGGAAGCTTTCTGTGAAGTATTTTTTCTGGGGAAAGGAATTGCTTTCCGACCGGTTGGAAAGGAACAAGCGTATTTTACCGGGTCTTTTCTGGATATGATAAATGTACGAATCGTCTTCCTTCACTTCGGCTTTCGTGGCATTTTGCAAATTCTCGTCTTTGATGTGATAAATGTAACTATCGTCCTTCTTTAATTTTGCTTGTGTTGCGTTTCTTAAGTCTTCATCTGTTATGTGGTAAATATACGAATCGTCTTCCCTCGCTTCAGCTTGCGTAGCATTCTGTAAATCGTTATCCTTTATTCGATAGATGTAACTGTCGTCCTTTCTTAATTTTGCTCGTGTTGCATTTCTCGAATCTTCATTTTTGTAAACAAATAAACTGTATAACTTTCCAGGGAACAAGAAGTATTTACATGGAAACCTGGCGGAATTATGGTTCCATGCTTTCCGTTTACGGATAGTCGGAACGAGCGAAGCGGAATAAAAAAAGAACCGCATCCCTGCGATTCTTTTGTTTTGTTGCGGAGGCAAGACTCGAACTTACGACCTTTGGGTTATGAGCCCAACGAGCTACCACTGCTCCACTCCGCGAT
>DBGBSM010000062.1:0-8670 GCA_048468815.1 Parabacteroides sp. | reverse complement strand
ATCTAACTGAATGTAATGCCGTTACCCTTGTAATGTGTACCCTCTCACGTCGTAGCAGCGGCTACGGATAAAAGAAATGAACGCTAAAAACGATGCCAATTATTTAAATTAAAAGACTATCAGTTATGTTGAAAATCTTTAAACCTGTCAGTCTTCTTTTGTTAGCCGGCGTTTTCGGTTTTTCCGCCCAGGCAGAGGCGGCGCTTCCGGAACATGCAACTCCAGCGACTGACGCCACACAGCAAAAAACGAAAGTAACCGGTACGGTAGAAGACGACTTGGGCCCGGTAACCGGCGCCACCGTGTTGGTAAAAGGAACCACCAACGGTACGATTACCGACCTCGACGGAAACTTCACCCTTGAAGTAAAGAACGGCGATATAATCCAGATTTCGTTTATCGGGTACGCCACCCAGGAAATCAAGTATACCGGGCAGCCTTCCCTGAAAATCGACTTGAAAGAAGACACCCAGAAGCTGAACGAAGTGGTGGTAACCGCCCTCGGATTGAAGCGCGAAGAAAAAGCCCTGGGATATGCCGTTACCGAACTGAAAGGCGACGAATTACGGTCGGCCAATACCATCAGCCCCGTCGCTTCGCTGCAAGGGAAAGTAGCCGGCGTTGAAATCGCCCAGTCCGACGGAGGTATGTTCGGTGCTACCAAGATACAAATCCGCGGCGCCTCCACCTTATCGGGCAACAACCAGCCTATTTACGTAATCGACGGAGTGATATTGGATAACAATACCTCCGGTAACTCTACCGTCGACTGGGAAGGTAACGAAAACTCCAACGACTACGGAAACGAATTGAAGAACCTCAATCCCGACGATTTCGAATCGGTATCGGTACTGAAAGGCGCCGCCGCTACGGCTTTGTACGGTTCGCGCGGCTTGAACGGCGCCGTGGTAATCACTACCAAAACCGGAAAAGGAACGAAAGGATTCGGCGTTACCGTATCGCAGACGCTCGGTATCGACCACGCATATAAAATGCCGGGTATCCAAACGTTGTACGGCGACGGGTATTTTCCGGGTAACGCCAATTATTCGGCCGACGGGAACCGCTGGGCCGACGGCGCTTTCATGACCAACAGCAACGGCCAGCATACGGTAAACGGCGATGGCGCCGGCTTGGCTTTCGGGCCCCGTTTCGACGGCTCGCCCATCGAATTGTGGGACGGCTCCATGGGCGTTTATTCTCCCGTGAAAAATAATATGTTGGATATGTACCGGCTGGGTTTCAACACCAATACGAACGTAGCGGTGCGGGGCGGTAACGACAAATCGTCGGTATATGCATCCGTTTCGTATAAAAAAGCCAACGGTACCACCGAGAACAACACGTTCGAGCGGTATTCCATGTTGCTGAAGGCTACCCATAAGATAAGCGACTACGTGGATATTGCCGGGTCGGTGAGCTTCGCCAACTCGAAACCTCGCAACGCCGCCCGCAACGTAGGAGAGCAATTTATCAACGGTACTTACACCCAGTTGTACGACCCGGAATACTTCCGCGATAAATACCTGGGCGAGCACGGCGGGATGGCTTCCACCACGTATGGCGACAAGTACGGAAACGTGCCGGGTAAAGATTACTGGTTCTCGATTAACCACAAAGACCAGTACCGCAAGGAAACCGTGGTGCGTCCGCAACTCGAAGTAAACGTAAAAATACTCGACTGGCTGAAGTTCAAGGCCGACGCTAACATGAACTATTACTATACCCGCATGGAAAATAAGGAATTGGGTAGCGGGTATGCCAACGACGGCGGCTATTACGGCATGTCGCAGGATACGAAAGAACAGTTTACCGTAGGCGGTACGTTTACCGTGAGCAAGCAAATCAAGGATTTCTCGGTAGGCGGTTTCGCCCGGTTCGAATACTATAACAATTACCAGAGCTCGTATTCGATGAATACCAAAGGCGGCTTGGCCGTTCCCGGACAGTTCTTTATCGGTAATAGCAAGGAAACGGTGAATGCCGAGGGTAAAATCAGCGGTACCAAAAGGATTATTTCGGCCATCTTCGCCGTGAACTTAGGCTGGAAAAACCAGTTGTTCCTCGATGTTACCGGCCGTAACGACTGGTCGTCGTCGCTGGTATACGCCAACAAAACGGGTAATTACTCCTATTTCTATCCGTCGGTGTCGGGTTCGTGGCTGGCCAACGAAACGTTCGAGCTGCCCGAGTGGGTTTCGTTGTTGAAGCTCCGCGGTTCGTGGGCGCAGGTTGGTAACGATACGTCGCCTTATAATATCAACAGTGCGTACGGATTTGCCTCGCACGAGATGCTCGACGGATATATCTACTCGAATACGCTGAATACGCTGATGAATAACCCCAACCTGAAACCCGAGCGGAA
Organism: Parabacteroides sp.; assembly: GCA_048468815.1. Classification (GTDB taxonomy): domain Bacteria; phylum Bacteroidota; class Bacteroidia; order Bacteroidales; family Tannerellaceae; genus Parabacteroides_B. The sequence goes on along the minus strand of DBGBSM010000062.1, from coordinate 6,305 downwards.
AAACGCTTGGGAAATCGGTTTGGACGCCCGTTTCCTGAACAGCCGTATCAACATCGACGCTACCTATTACCGCGAAAATACGAAAGACCAGATTATGGATATTGCCGTACCGGGTATTTCCGGCGTGTCTACCCAGCGTATCAATGCGGGGAATATCCAGAACGAAGGTATCGAAATCGCTTTGAACACGGTGCCGTACCGGAATAAAGACTGGGAGTGGACGCTCGATTTTACCTGGACCAAGAACAACAGTAAAATCGTGGAACTGCACCCGAACGTAGCCGATTTTATCCGCTTGAGCGGATACCTCGACGGCGATGTGCAGATTGCTTCCGTAGCGAAAGTAGGCGGGGCGTACGGGTTGCTGATGAGCCAGATGTTGCCGAAAGTAGACGAAGCTACCGGACAGAAGGTATTGAACTGGAACCAAGACCGGCGCTCGGCTTATTATGCCCGCAGCAGCGAAACGCAGGAAGTGGGTAAAATGACGCCCGACTTTTTGGGTTCTGTCGCCACCGGCCTTACCTGGAAGGATTTGAGCCTGCGCATCGGCCTGGATATGCGTGTAGGAGGTATGACGGCTTCGTACAGTAACCGTTACGGAACGGCTTACGGATATACCGAAACGTCGTTGCGTTACCGCGACGAAGAGCACGGCGGTATGACCTGGACGAGCAAGTGGCTGAACGAAGACGGTACGCCGTCGGGCAGCTACGGCATTACCTATCACGACGGGATGATTCCCGACGGCGTATTCGCTGCCGGCCAGAAAATTACCGGTGCCGACGGAAAGGTACACGAGGTGGGCGGCAAGTCTTACCGCGAGTTATACGAAGCCGGTATCCTGGAGCCTGTGCATGCCGGAGCTTATCACCTGAGCAGCAACAGCTGGGGTGCCGGAACGGTGAACGACGACTGGTTCCATAAACTGAGCTATATCGCTTTGCGCGAAATTACCTTGGCTTACCGGATACCGAAAAATATTTCGTCGAAAGTAGGCGCCAAGAACTTGGGCGTGAGCTTTACGGCCCGTAACCTGGGTTACCTCTACAATTCGCTGCCCAACAACCTGAATCCCGAAAGCACGCGCGGTAACGTATCGCACGAATTCCGTAGCCGCGGGTTCGAACCCTATATCGCCAGTTATATGATGACTGTGAATGTGGAATTTTAAGGAAGTGTATAATCTAAAGAACAAGATGCATTATGAAATATAAGTTTTTGGCTGTCGCCTTGATTGCCGGTATAGGTTTCTGTTCTTCGTGTAAAGACGAGTTTTCGGAAATAAACCAGAATCCGAGCAATATTACCGACCCCGACACCCGTTTCCTGTTCACGGAGTGTCTGTATCAGTTCGAACCGGCCGATTATTACGCCTGGTTCTATCCTTACCAGTATGTGTGCAAATGGGGGCAAACCCTCGTGCCGCTGGCCGGAAACACCGAAGAAATCAATGTCGTGGGTAAAACCGACGGTACGGGCATGGCGGGCAATATGCTCCGTATGGCTAACGATTTGCGCAACCATATCGACAATAAACTGTCGGGTAGCGAGCAAGTGGCGCACCAATATATGAAAGCCATGTTGAACCCGTTGTGTGTGTACCTGGCCATCCTGGAAAGCGACATGTTAGGTTCGCGTCCGTATAGCGAGGCCTACATGGCACGGTATACCAATCCGCCGTTGCTTACCCCTAAATACGATACGCAGGAGGAGCTTTTCCAGCAATGGCTCGACCAGTTGGACGAAACGATCCGGGTATTATCGTCGCCTTTGACGTACGAAGGCGAGGAAGTGCAGCCTATTACGTTGGGAGCGCAGGACTTTATTTATAAAGGGGATGCGAAGAAATGGCTCAAGTTTGCCAATTCGCTGAAATTGAAAATCGCCGCCCGGCTGGTAAATGCGGATTTGCCGCGGGCTATCCGGATTGCGGAAGAAACGGCTAAGGTAAACGACGGCTATATCGCTTCGCTCAGCGACAACTTTATTTACATGAAGGGCAAAAAGAACAACCACTGGAATAACGACCTGAGCAGCAATGCCGGTAGCCGTCAACTCATCGAGTTCCTGGTAAACAACCGCGACCCGCGCCTGCGTTTCATTTTTGCCAAGAATGATTTCAACTCGAACGTGGTGCAGGCTTATTTCGACCAGGAAAAAGAGCTGCCCAAGTATATTAACGATAATGTGGAATTCGAGCTGGTTGGCGGTAAGAAGAAGTTCAAAGGCTGGAAGGCCCCGGGCGAACCGTGGGTACGGTATTACGGGTTGCCGGTAGAAGCGGATGCGAAGAACAACAGTAATTATGTAGATTACTTCGACCCGCAGAACAAGATTTTCAACTTGCTTACGAAAGACAAGGTGGAGAAGGATTACCAGCCGATGGCGCTGATTAACCGGGAAATCATCAAAGGGCTGTATACCTATACGTATCCGGATGCTCCGGATGTAAACCCGGAACAAGAAAAAGCATCGGATAACGACCCGGGTTGGAGCGGTTTGTATTTGTCGTGCGGCGAAGTGAATTTGTTACTGGCCGAGTTTAAAACGTTGGGTGCTGCCTTGCCCGAAACGGCTCAGGAGTATTTTACCCGCGGTGTACAGTTGTCTATCGAGAGCTACGACCAGATTGCCGGGCTTAACCATATCCCGTATTACGACAAGCCGTACTCGAAAGACCCGTTCGATGTGACTATCGAACTGAAAACCGGCGAAGTGGCGCATGTGCTTTCGCAACCGGCTTACCAGCTTACCGGCGATAAACAAGGCGACCTGGAAAAGATTTATATCCAGCAATATATCCAGTATATCCTTTCGCCGTTCGATATGTTCTCGACGGTGCGTCGCTCGGGTGTTCCGAAGCTCGGTAGTGCTTACCTGCCGTTCGTAGAGTTCGGCGGAGTGGTATCGCGCGACCTGATTCCGCGCCGGTTCCCGTTCGATGAGCCTTCTCCTTCGGATTTGATGTACCAGATTACGATGGATGCCATTAAGGCGCAGGGCTTTTCGATGGGTAACCGCCCGATTTCGAATCTGAATACGCAGCGGGTATGGTACGATAAGAACGCGCCGCAGTTCGGGGAAGGCCCGAATTTCTAACGTGTAACGATGGAAAACTCCGGGTCGGGGGAATTGGCGTTTCCCTTTACTGACTGATGGTTACCCGGAGGTTATTTTTAGATAAATAGATAATGTGATAGGAGGGGGCTGTGAAGTTCCCTCTTATTTTTGACTGGCTTTTTACCGTATACGGTGAAATAAGAACGGGAGGAAAGGAAGAAACGCGAACCGCTTCCTGCCCGGGTTTGAAAAGATGGCTGCTTTTATAAGATATTTCGGATTTCCTTCAGCGAACGTACCGTAAACGTCGGCTCGAACCCCTGCGCCGGTAACCCTTCCGGGTTGAACCAAAGCTGGTCGATACCCGCCCCGTGCGCACCGGCCACGTCCGCCTCCCAGCTATCGCCTATCATCAGCGTATCTTTGCGGCGCGAGTTCGTATTTACCAGCGCGTAATCGAAAATCCGTTTGTGCGGCTTGTTGATACCCGCATCCTCCGACAGAATCATCCGGTCGAAATAAGGAGCCAGCCCTGCGTTTTGCAACTTCTTTTCCTGTACTTCACGGAACCCGTTCGAAAGGATATACATCCGGAACTTCGGCCGCAGGTACTCCAGTAACTCGAACGAGCCCGGCACCACCCGGGTTTTCAGCGTAGTGCGTTGCAGGAAGTCGTCGTTCATCTTTAAAATAAACGCTGTGTCGGTAATGCCGAACGGGCGCAGCACTCCCAGGAACCGCTCTACTATCAGCGTCGGCTTGTCGATGGTTCCCCGCCGGTACTCGTCCCAGAGCCGCAGGTTGTTAGGGAAATAAACGGCAAAGAATGCCTCGAACGACGGGTAATACCGGTCGAACCGGTAGTCGCCGTATAATTCTTCGAGACATTCCTTGTTATTGTGGTACGTATCCCAAAGCGTGTCGTCCAGGTCGATAAACAAACTTTTGTACATACTTAACTCACCTCGATCACCAGGTATTTGCCGATGCTCCAGAACGACTTCGGATCGATGATTTTCAGCGTCAGGTTGCCGTCTTCGTCCTTCACGAACTCGTACGACCCTTCCGGATGCGACGACTTGAGCGACGCTTTCCCGGCGAACAACGGAATTTCGGTTACCTCGCGCATATCCACCGCCAGGAAATAATCCTTGTTGAAGCCCGGTTGCAACACCTTCGATTTCGCGAACAAACCGCCGCCGCTCAGGATTTTCTGGTCTTTCAGCTCCTTCGCCGTGCCGAAGCAATAGTAAACCGTATTCAGCTCCTTGTCTTGCCGGCCGAGCTTTTCTTTCTGGGCGGCCGTTTCCACCGACAGGTTCTCCACATCTTCGTTCAGGTTGGTTACCATTTCGTCCAGTTCCTGCAAGCGGATGTTCTTTTTCGCCAAGTCTTCCTGCAACGCCACGATCATCGTCGTTTTCTGGTCCAGCTCGGCCGATAAGCGGTCGATGGTCTTTTTCAGCGACGACGAGCGGATGTTGCTTTTCTGGAGTTGTTCCTGCAACTTGGCGATTTGCTCCTTGTTCTTTTGCAGCGTTTCGGTAATCAGCGCCATGTTGTTTTTAATCTGTTCCCGGCTAGATGGAGTCATTTCCGCATCGTCCTGCTGTTGCAGGTAATTCTCCGCGTCGCGTATCGACTGGAAATTGGTTTCCACCTCGTTCAGGGTGGCGAGCATATCGTTCAGTTCGGATGTCGTTCTTACGTTTTCCAGTTTCAACGAGTCGTTTTCCGCTTTCAGCCGCTTATAATCGGTCGAATTTTGTCCGCAGGACGCCAACATCACCGTACAAATACATGCTAATGCTACTTTCTTCATGTTCTTGTCGTTTTAATTAATCTTCTTTTTCTTTCTCTTTTTCCTTTTTATGTAAGCCTGCTAAGATGATAACAAACTCCCCTTTCGGTTCGTTTGCCGTGAAATAGGAAATAACTTCTTCCAATGTGCCCCGTACCGTTTGTTCGAACTTCTTCGAAATCTCGCGCGAAACGGATACTTCCCGGTCGCTTCCCATGTACTCGCTCAGTTGCGACAAGGTTTTCACCAGGCGGAACGGCGACTCGTACAAAATGGTGGTCCGGGGCTCTTCCGCCAGCTCCTTCAACCGGGTTTGCCTTCCTTTCTTTACCGGCAGGAAGCCTTCGAAACAGAATTTGTCGTTCGGGAGCCCCGACACTACGAGCGCCGGTACGAAAGCCGTAGCGCCCGGCAGGCACTCCACGGGCACCCCTTGCCTTACGCATTCGCGTACCAGCATGAAGCCCGGGTCGGAAATCGCCGGCGTACCGGCGTCGGAAATCAATGCCATATTTTCTCCTGCCAGCATCCGGGCGGCGAGTTGTTCCACCGTCCGGTGCTCGTTGAACTTATGGTGCGACTGCGTGCGGGTTTCTATCCCGTAATGTTTCAGCAGCACGCTGCTGGTGCGCGTATCTTCCGCCAGAATCACATCGGCTTCCTTCAATACCCGGATGGCGCGGAAGGTCATATCTTCCAGGTTCCCTACCGGCGTAGGTACCACGCTGAGCTTACCTGTCGGTGCCATCGCTTATACGAAACGTTTTTCAATCAGTTTAATGAAATCGGCTACTGCCTGGTCGTCCAGGTTCCAGTCCAGCTCCAGTTTCAGGTACGTAATCGATTCCTCGTACGACGACAACCCGTTCAACTGTTCGATTACCTGGTTCATCCGGCTTTCGTTTCCGCCGAATAGCTCCCGGCGGAAGTAAAAGCGGTCGTTCAGGCTGAACGCCTTCCTGAAATCCGCCAGTTTCCGCTTTTCCAGTATCTCGTTGACGGATAAGTTGGGGTTCGCTCTTTTTTCCGGTGCGGCAGCGGTTGCCGGAGGGGGCGGGGGAGTGCTTGCTGCGGGAGGTTCGGGCGCTTCGGCCGGCTTTTCTTCTTCGGGCCGCAGGTTCTGTGTTTCCGGCTCTTGTGCCGGTATGCCTGTGACTTCCGGGCTTTCGTTTCCGGGAGTCGCCGCTTCTGCCGGAAACTGCGTCGGTAGGTCTGCCGGAGGAGGGGTAGTAGGGGGCAAGTCTTGCAGCGATACCGCATGCGCCTCCATTTGCTTGCGCAAAAGTTCCACCTGCGCCGCTTCCAGCGCATTCAGTTCTTTCAGTATTTTCCGGGTCAATTCGAACGACTGTTCGAAGAAGGATGCCGGATAAAGTTCTGCGTCCCGCATCCCGGCAATCATCGTTTCCAGATTTTGCACGTCGAGCAACAGATAATCTAT
>DBGBSM010000061.1:0-5580 GCA_048468815.1 Parabacteroides sp. | reverse complement strand
CTCCACGTCCAGTCGAGCATCACGATCAATTTGTTTTTCACTCCCAGGATGCTCATCAAATGCACGAAAAGCCAGATTACCCAGGCAAAAAATCCGCTCATCCGGAAGTTTTTCACTTCCAATACGGCAGCATTACGGCCGATGGTTGCCATAGAGCCTTTATTCCGGTACTTAAACGGACGTAAAAACCGGCCGGCTTCCATATTATGGATATTTTTCACCAGCCGGGACGCTTGTTGAATAGCCGGTTGTACCACTTGCGGATGTCCGTTGGGATAAGCTTCGGTAGCCATAAGCGCCGTATCGCCGAGAGCGAAAATCCGCTCATACCCGGCTACCCGGTTAAACTCGTCGACTTTCAGCCGGTTACCGCGACCGTAAGCCGACTCGCCGAATCCTAACAGGCTGTTCGCTTTTACCCCGGCCACCCAGAAAACATTGGCCGTAACGATTTCCCGCCCGTCGGCCAGCGTGAGAATACTGTTCTGGTAAGTTTGTACCGCTGCATTCAAGATTATTTCCACATGCAACTTTTCCAGGTGCTTGCGCACGTTGTCCGACGACTTTTCGGAAAAAGCCGGCAACACGCGCGGGCCGGCATCGATTAAAACGATTCGCATCAGGTTGATGTCTAAATCCGGATAATCGCGATGCAACACGAATTTCCGGGCTTCGGCCATCGAACCCGCCAGTTCGATACCGGTAGCGCCGGCTCCCACGATAACGAAAGTCATCAGCTTGCGTCGGTCGTCGTAGTGCGGCGTATTGAGGGCTTTTTCGAAACTCTCGAGTATCCGGTTGCGGTTATACAAAGCTTCGGGAGTGGTTTTCAACGCCATGGTGCGGTACGCCAAATCGGTGCTTCCGAAATAATTGGTTTCACAGCCGGTAGCGATAACCAGGTAATCGTAGGCAATACAGCCGATGGAAGTTTCTACGATTTGCTTATCGGGGATTACCCGTTCGGCAGTACACAAACGGATATGAAAGTTTGTTTTATTCCGGAATATTTTCCGGAAGGGAAAGGATATCGAACTCGGCCCGATACCGGAGGTAGCGACCTGGTAAAGCAACGGCTGAAAAAGATGATAATTGTTCTTATCCAGCAACACCACTTGGAAACGATGCGTATTTAACTTCCTGGCCACTTTCAACCCGGCAAATCCCCCTCCGATAATCACCACCCGCTTTTTCTTCCCTTTGTCGGGAATATTGCTTATTTCTCTCATCATTCTGCCAATTTTTACCCGCAACGATAGTCTGTTCCTTTTATTTCATATAACTTTCCTTTCGCAAGGATTGTTTATTTTTGCATAGAGAAGAAAGGCGATGACAGGCAATGCGGACAATGCTGCCGGACAAGTAAAAACAGCCTCCCTTTCAATAAAAAAACAGCTATGGGTAAAAGAAAAACGAAACCGTCCATACCGCTTTACCTCCAGATTTTACTGGGAATGATCGGCGGAATTATTATCGGCATGATTGCCTTGCACTTTAAAGGCGAAAAAATGGTCAACGACTGGATACGTCCGTGGGGACAGGTTTTTATCCGGCTTTTGCAACTCATTGCCGTTCCGCTGGTATTTATTTCGCTGGTAAAAGGGGTAATCGGATTACAAGATATCAGCCGCTTCTCGAAGTTAGGCGGAAAAACCATTTTGATTTACCTGTGTACCACGGTGATAGCCGTGAGCATCGGGTTGGGGCTGGGAGTAGCCGTAAAACCGGGAAACTTTTTCAACCGCGAAAAAGCGGCCGGCCTGCAAAACGCTTACCAAAGTATCGTAACCGAAAAGAAAGCGGCCGCCGAACAGGTGAAAGACGAGGGGCCGCTCAAATTCCTGAACGACCTGATTCCCGACAATTTTATCCAGGCAGCCGGCGACAACCGGAAAATGCTCCAGGTGATTTTCTTTTCCGTTCTGTTCGGCATTGCGGCGCTAAGCATTGAAAAGACCTTGCTGGTGCCGGTTTCCGGTTTGTTCGACTCGCTGTATGCCGTTATTTTAAAAATGGTGGATTACATTATTCTTTTCGCGCCGTACGGGGTTACCGCCCTGATGGCCGGACTGGCTATCGACTTTTCGGGCGACATCAGCCTGTTCGGCGCGTTGGCGGTATATGCAGCGACCGTAGTCGCCGGAATGGCCATCCTGATTTTCGTTTTTTACCCGTTACTGATTCATTTTTTCAGCCACGTGAAGATGAAGCGGTTTATCCGGGCGATGTACCCGGTACAGCTATTGGCTTTCACCACCAGTTCGAGTGCCGCCACGCTCCCGGTAACGCTGGAAACCGTTGAAAAAGAGCTGGGCATATCGAACGAAGTTTCCTCGTTCGTACTGCCCGTAGGAACCACCATCAACATGGACGGTACGAGTTGTTACCAGGCCGTCGCCGTGCTTTTTATCGCCCAGGTAATCGGGATAGACCTCTCGTTCGCCCAACTGCTCACCATCGTATCCATGACCGTGCTTTCGTCTATCGGTACGCCGGCCATTCCGGGAGGCAGCTATGTAATCCTCACGATGGTGCTTTCGTCGGTAGGTATTCCGGCGGAAGGCCTGGCGCTGATATTAGGGATAGACCGGCCGTTGGATATGTTGCGCACCTCGGTGAACGTAACCGGCGACGCCACAGTAGCCGCCATCGTGGAGAAGGGAAACAAACAACCGGTTCGCTTGCAGCGAACGCCCGGTTTCTTTTCCGAAACGGACAAAAACAGAGATGACCGGTAACAATTCCGTATGTTCCGGCCGCCGGATTACCGGCTTGTTATTCTTTTTTTTGCTTAGGAAATTGCTTGCCGCCGACGGCGGCAATAAAAACGCCGACGGCGGCAAACTTGCCAGTGACGGCGGCAATATCGCCGGCGTCGCCGGCAAACGGAAACAACGGGATGCGAACAACGGATTTCCCGCTGTTTCCGGAATTAATCCGTAGGTTCAGGTGCATGCCGAAGGCTTATCGCTTTTCCTGTACCAGCAACGCAGCCGCTACCTCGTCGGCTATTTCCTTATCTTTCAACATTTCCAATAAGGTAAGGCCGAATTCGAATACGAACCCGGGGCCCTTCGCCGTAACGATGGTACCGTCTACCTCCACTCCGTTATCCGTAGGTATCGCTCCGATCATGGTAGGCTCGAAGTTCGGAAAGCAACAGGCTTTCTTTCCCTTCAGCAACCCTAAGCCGCCCAACACCATCGGGCCGGCGCATACGGCGCCGATCAATATGCCTTCTTTATTTTTCTGTACCACCAATTCTTTCAGACGGGTACAGGTATTCAAATGGTTCGCGCCCGGAATCCCCCCGGGAAGCACCAAGGCATCCGCTATGGAAAAGTCGGCATCTTCGAATACATAATCGGCGATTACCGGAATGTTGTGCGCCCCCATTACCTGGATTTCCCCCATAATAGAAACGGTTACCACCCGTATTCCGCCGCGACGCAATATATCGACGGTTCCCAGCGCTTCGATTTCCTCGAAGCCGGTGGCTAAAAATAAAAACACTGTTTTCATACGTATATAGTTTAATTTTTTGCACAATCGTCACGAATACGCTCGGCCTGCCGGCATACCGTTAAACCAACCTGCCGCTACTTGAGATAAAATTTCAGTTTTTGTTTTAACAACGGAATATCCACCGGCTTGACCAGGTAATCGGTAAACCGGCATTCCATCGCCTCCTGTTTTTCCTTTTCGTAAGCAAAAGCCGTAAGGGCGATAATGGGTAAATCGGGAGCGGTTTCCCGTATTTTCTTCACCGCCTCGAAGCCGTTCATTTCCGGCATCTTAATATCCATCAGAATCAAATCCGGATGAAACTCGCCGAACAGCTCTACCGCTTCGCGGCCGTTCGTAGCGTATACCAGCCGGTATTGCTTTTTCAGGATAGCCTGCAACAATAAATAGTTTTCAAGTACGTCTTCGGCTACCAGTATCGTATACTGCCCGGGCAAGGCCACGTCGGACACAATCGGGCGAGTGCTTTTTTCCTTCTCCCGGAACAAAGCGCCGTCATCCGGAGTTTCTTTACGCAAAGGCAACGTAAACCAGAAAGTAGAGCCGACTCCTACTTTCGACCGGACGCCGATCTGTCCGCCCAGCCGCTCCACGATCATCTTACAGATAGAAAGCCCGAGGCCGGTACCTTGCCTGAAATCGTCTAATTTTACAAAACGCTCGAACACACTCTGCTGTTTTTCCTCGGGTATTCCCACCCCCGTATCGGTTACCGATACCCGGACGAAACCGTCTTCCAACTCGTACGACAGCAGGATGTATCCCTGGGAGGTACACTTTATCGCATTGGAAAGGAAGTTGAGCAACACCTGCTCGATACGCCGCGCATCCGTACACAGCCGCACGGAAGGCAAACTGTCGGCATTGAACAACAACGCCACATCCGAAGTCATTTTCAACGATTGGGTTACATATACCGCATGGCAGATGTTTTTTAACTCCACTTCGGTAAGATGGTAATCGAGCGTACCCGACTCGATTTTTGCAAAATCCAGAATGTCGTTGATGAGCTGGAGCAACAAATCGCTGTTTTTTTGGATAATGGACAGATATTCCTGCCGCTCGCTCACATGATCGGTTTCGGCCAGCAAAGTAGAAAAACCTACCAGGGCATTGAGCGGCGTACGGATTTCGTGGCTCATATTGGCGATAAAGGCGTTTTTCATCTTATCGGCTTCCTGCGCCTTAATCAAGTCGAGCTCGTTTTGCCGCTGCTGCGTTACGTCGAGCAACATAACCAGCAATAACGGAGAGGCTCCCTCGTCGGGATTCTTAATCAACAAACGGATCAGGTTGACCATCCGCACCTGGCCGTCCGGCTTTTCGTATTCCACCGCCAGCTTTTCGGAACGTCCGTTCTTGATAGTAGAATAGTCCTCGGTGCGGATTTCGTGCGCACGGTGCGGGTCGGGAAATACCTCGAAATCGGATTTACCCAGCACTTCTTCGGCATGAATGCCGAGAAACTCCTCGGCCGCCTTGTTGAAATAAATGTAATTGAAATTATCGAATATCTCTTTTACGGCAATCGCCACGAAGATATTCGACAGAATTGTATCCATCAATAAATTAAGGAAATTCGTTTTACGCTGGGTATGAAAAACATCGCTCATATTGCGGGCAAAACACAATACGGCTTCATTTTCGCCCGAATCCGCCATATAGTAGGCATTTACCTCGAAAGGAACCACCTCGCCGTTACGGAAATGATGGGTATGTTGGAGACGCAACGCTTTTTGCCGTTTTATATTCTCCAGCCAATCCGGCCACGTTTCCGGTGTAAAATCCGGATTAATCGACCAAATCCCGTACCGGTTGTAAGGTTCTTCCAAATGATAGTGCACCGCGGCGAGCCGGTTGGCATACGTCAAGTAGCCGGCCGCATCGATGGCATAAATCTCATCGTACGAAACGGCGAAACTTTCCGGTGCCACCCCGCCGCCCCGGTTCTGTCCGGTTTTCGGAGAAACGGCTTCCAACTCTTCGATGCGTGCGATTAACTGTGCCTTGGTATAGCTTTCGTACTTTTTCATGGTATCCTTTTTAATCCGGTTC
>DBGBSM010000060.1:0-4878 GCA_048468815.1 Parabacteroides sp. | reverse complement strand
AGGAATTGGAAAACCGGCTTACAGCCTGCGAAGCGGCGCAGAAGGAAATCCGCGTCGAAGCGTTGCGCGAAGAAATCCGGCTCGCCCGCGAGCGAAAGGAATTACTTGCCACAGCCGCTTTCTGTTGGAAGGAATTATACGGAGTGCGATCCGAGCTCCTGCAACGCCATACGCGCCTCGACGAGAACCGGAAGGCGGCGGTGCAGTTACACGAAAGCCAGGAAGCGCAAGTAAGCCGGATGGTCGCCGTATCGGAACGCAAAACGCAATCCGAGCAGATTTACAACAGCGCCCTGCTGGCAGTAGCGGGCGATGTGGAAAGCATGCGTTCGCAACTGCAAGCAGGGAGCCCTTGCCCGGTTTGCGGCAGTACGGCGCATCCGTATGCCGGTGCCGGCGAGCAGTTGCACCGGGCATTCGAAGCTATCCGGCAGGAAGTACAGGAAACAGCCCGGCAATACGATGCGGAATTGAAGGAAGCCGCCCGGCTAAAGCAGGAAATCGCTTCGCTGGAATCGGAAACGGTAAAATTGGAGAAGGAAACATCTGTTTTGGAAGAGCGCAACAACCAATTGTCGGCTGCCTGGCAATCGTTCCGGTTGCCGGAGGATATGCCGGCTGTTCCGGAAAACCGGAAAGCGTGGTTCGTTACCGTCCGTCGCGAAGCCGACGAGGAGATCGAGCGGTTACAACGACTCGAATCCGGATACGCCGGCCGCCAGCAGGAAATACAGCAGCTCCAGCAGGCGCGCATCGAACTGCACCGGCAGGTTACCGCGCTGAACCAGGCAGCCGAGGCGGTGCTCTCGGAAAAGGCGCTGTCGGAAAACAAGCTAACCGCTTGTGAAGAGACCCTCCGGGAGCTACAGAAAAGTTGGCAAGCCACCCGCCGGTCGATCGACGAATTGTTCGGTAGCGAGAAATGGCAAACGGGCTGGACGGAGAATCCGGCCGGGTTCAGAAAAACGCTGACCGATTTCGCCGCTTTATGGAAAGAGAAAAAAGAGCAACTGCAACAAAAGCAAACCGCCCGCGAACGCTTGTCGGCCGAACGGCAATCGCTGGCCTCGTATCTTCCTTCTCTCCAGAAAGAGGAAACGCAGTGTAAAGTGCAATACGAAAGCGAGTCGCAACAGGTAATGGCGTTGCGCGAAGAACGCTTGCGGCTGTTCGGCGGCCGGCCTGTAGCCGAAGTCGAGCAAGATTTCAAGCGGGAACGGGAGGACGTTAAGAAACGCCTCGACGAAACGCTGGAAGCGTTGAATGCGGCTTCGCATCTCTACGAGCAGAACAAGGGAACCACCGAACAGTTGGAGAAAGACCGGGATGCCTGCCGGGAAGAAGCGGCCGCATGCAAAAAACGGCTCGACGGCTGGCTCGCAACGTTCAATGCTTCCCGGTTATCGCCGGTTACGTACGATGAACTCACGGAATTGCTGGCTAAAGACAGCCAGTGGATACAGGCCGAGCGTGCCGGGCTGGAAAGGCTGAGCTCCGGCCTGGCGGCTGTCCGGGCGAAACTCCGGGAGCGTGAAGATAAAGTAAAAGCATGCGATGCGCGCCGGGCGGAACTCGAAATCAACGAGGCCACACCCGAGTCGCTCCGTACGTTATACGGGCAGGTAGTGGAACAAACCGAACGCGAAACGGCCGCTTTGTCGGAATGCGTTTTCAAGCTGCGCCGGCATGCCGAGAACCAAGAGAAAATTCGCACGCTGGAGAAGGAATCAGAACAGTTGCGTTCGGTATACGAGCAATGGAGCAAGCTGAACGACTTGGCCGGCTCGTCCGATGGCGGCAAGTTCCGCCGCATTGCGCAAGGGTATACGCTCGACATCCTGTTGAGCTACGCCAATATTCACCTGCGCTCCCTGTCACACCGGTATCGCCTGGAACGGGTGGCCGATACGCTGGCTTTGCAGGTAATCGACAAGGACATGTGCGACGAGGTGCGTACGGTTCACTCGTTGTCGGGAGGCGAATCGTTCCTGGTATCGCTAGGGCTGGCGTTGGGGTTGTCGTCGTTGTCGTCGAACCGGATGAAGGTGGAATCGCTGTTTATCGACGAGGGCTTCGGCTCGCTCGACGCCGATACGCTGCGGATAGCGATGGATGCGCTGGAAAGCCTGCGTACCCAGGGACGTAAAATCGGGGTGATTTCGCACGTGCAGGAAATGACGGAGCGCATTCCCGTGCAGGTGCGCGTCGAGAAAATGGGGAACGGCCGGAGTCGCTTGTCGGTGGTGGGGTAAAAACCGGGCGGTCGGCGTGGTTGTTATAGGGTAGAGGCAGGAGCTATCTGGCTCCGCAGTCTGTTCGTCCGGTTTACGGCCTGTCTATCCGGTTTGTAGTCTGCCTATCCGGATAGCGGCTTGTTTAGCCCGGTTTGCGGCAGGTAGAGCCGGAAAGAGAAGAAAGGAGGAAATATGGCGAAGCAGGAGGTGAAACCGTTTTCGGAACAAATCATCGCATTCAACCGGGAGTTGGCGTATACAGGCGGGTTGCCGCCCGGATTCCGGGTAATCAATCCGTATACGGATTATTCCGAGACGGTACAGGTCATGGAGCGGTTTTACCGTACCTATTATAACGACCCGAACCCGCGTCGATTTATCGTCGGCATCAATCCCGGCCGGTACGGCTCGGCGGTTACCGGCGTTCCTTTTACCGACACCAAGCGGCTGGAAAGCGTTTGCGGCATTCGTATGGAGTCGGCACACACCCACGAAGTATCCTCGGTATTCGTATACGATATGATCGACGCTTACGGGGGCGCTCCGCTTTTTTACCGCGATTTCTACATCAATTCCTTGTTTCCGCTGGCCATTCTCTGGGAAACAGCGAACGGAAAGTGGGTGAATGCCAATTACTACGACATGCCGGCTATCCCCGCGGCGATGGAGGCGTATATGGTGGATTCGCTCCGGAAGCAAATCGGTTTCGGGCTGGATGTTTCCGAGGTGTTTGTATTAGGGAAGAAAAACGCCGCGTATGTCGCAGCCCTTAATAAAAAGGCCGGCTTGTTCGGCCGGCTTACGGTGCTGGAGCATCCCCGCTTTATTCAACAGTACAAATCGAAAGAGAAAGCCTTCTACATCGACAAATATCTCCGAGCTTTGAAGCGTCCGGAGTAAAATTCCGGGAAAATCTAAGTAAACTTGGCTAAAGCCTCACTCAATCCGGATTTTCTTAGTTTCGTATCTTTTCCGTCAAGATCTTGTACATGACAAAAATTGAGTTTGGATGGAAAAATAAAGGGGCCTTTTTCCTATTCAGCGAAGAAAAACACCGGCCACTTCGTATGGAACCCCGGGCCTCGGGCGATGAGCGTAAAGCAGACCGGCTGAAAGAGAGCGTTAAAAAAGCCACGCTGTTTGAGCTCCTGAAAGGAGCGAGCTTTCTCAGAAAGAAATCAATCCCGCTTTTTCCCCATCGCCTCCATCAACCTATCCCAGTCGGCTGCCAGGCTTTCCATATCGGGATACAGCAGGTCGGCTCCTTTTTGCAGCAATACCTGGTCGTCGAGCGGGCCCGTATTGACGGCAATCGTAAAGATACCGGCGCTTACCGCCGATTGAACGCCCATGGGCGCGTTTTCGATTACCAGCGCTTCGTACGGTTGCGTGTCCGCTTTCTGCAAACCCTTGTAGTAAGGCTCCGGGTCGGGCTTGCCGTATTTTACGTTGTCGCCCGTTACCATTTTATCTTCTGCGAAACAGTCGGGATAATCCTGTTGCAGCTTGCCGATAAGCTTGCGCTGACCCGAGCCGGTAACCAGCACAGGCAGTAGCCCGTATCGCTTTACTTTCCGTAATACGTCGTCGGCACCCGGCATCGGATTGCCGTCGTTGTACCGGTGGAAGCGCTCCGACTTCTTGGCGTAGATTTCCTTTTTTTCTTCTTCCGTGGCGCTCCGTCCGAACGTGCGCTGAAACAATTCGTCGATGGTGCTCGCACCGGTGCGTCCTTCCATCATATAAAAATCTTTCCGGTCGGAGGCCAATCCGTATTCGTCCGCCACCTCCTTCCAAGCCCGCGCATGGAAAGGCATCGAATCATACAATACGCCGTCCATGTCGAATAATACGGTTTTGGGAGATAGTTCGGCCTGGTTCTGCTTTTTTAGATAACGCGTAATCGCTTCCTGAATCGTCATATCGGTTGTATTTCGTTACGGAATATCAAGGTAGATAGTAAAAGAACAAACACAGAGACACAGAAGCACGGAAGTATAGTTATTTTTAACCATTTTAAAAACTCCGTGTTTCCGTGTCTCTGTGTTTAACTCATTTGCAACGATCTCGTTTAATAAATCGAATCGTATTACAGCTTCGCTTGAATCGCTTCGCTTTCTTTTTCGTATCCCGGCTTATTGAGCAGGGCGAACATGTTTTTCTTATACGCTTCCACGCCCGGCTGGTTAAACGGATTCACACCCAACAGGTATCCGCTCATTCCGCAAGCCCGTTCGAAGAAGTAGAACAATTGCCCGATATAGTAAGCGCTCACTTCGGGCAATGTGATTTTGAGGTTCGGAACACCGCCGTCTACGTGAGCCAGTTGCGTACCTAACTCGGCCATTTTGTTTACTTCGTCCACCCGTTTGCCGGCGAGGAAGTTCAGGCCGTCGAGGTTTTCCCCGTCTTCCGGGATAACCGTGGTATGGTTCGGCTTTTCAACGGAAATCACCGTTTCGAAAATCGTACGTTCGCCTTCCTGAATCCACTGTCCCATCGAGTGCAGGTCGGTGGTGAAATCGACGGAGGCGTTGAAAATGCCTTTGTGCTCTTTTCCTTCGCTTTCCCCGTACAACTGTTTCCACCATTCGCCGATGTAATGGAGTTTCGGGTGGAAGTTGGCCAATATCTCGATTTTCTT
>DBGBSM010000059.1:0-32018 GCA_048468815.1 Parabacteroides sp. | reverse complement strand
TCGGGTAATACTCGCTCTTGCCCGGCACGAAGCCCTGCAACACCGAAGCCGCCTGCCCCGTGCGTACCAGGTCGAAGAAGCGGTTGCCCCACTCCAGCGCCAGTTCCACGCGGCGCTCGTTCAGTACGTCGTCGAGCGTGGCGCCTGTAATAGCCGGCATACCCGCCCGGTCGCGCACCAGGTTCAGCGGTGCATCCCCGTTTTGCCCCAGCCGGATTTTCACCTCCGCATTCATCAGCAGCACGTCCGCATACCGAAGCACCCGGATGTTGTTATTCGCCCCGTAATCCGTACGGCCCGGCGTAAGCTGGCTCGACGGCGTGTAGGCTTTTCCGTTGTACGCCGTAGGTTGCCCCGGAAGCGACGGTTCGATATGATCTCCCGAAGGCGTGGTATGGTTGGTAAGCAGGAACGTCGTGGTATCGCGTACCGTTTCGCCCCGTGCATGGAAGTATGCCCGTACTTCGTCGGTAGGTGTCATGAAACCCCAGCCCTGTATCGGCGAAACACCGTTCATCGGCCCCTGGAAAGCGAACCACTGGTCGGGCAGGATAATATCCCCGCTTCCCGTTTCGAAATCGGTAAACTGCAACTCGAACAACGACTCGTCGCTCAGCTTGCCCGGAATTTTAAACAACTGGTAGAAGTCGCCGTACAACGAAAACTTACCGCTGTCGATAATCTCGTTCGTCGCATTCAGCACCACCTGCCAGTTCTCCCGGTACAGGTTGGCCTTCGCATACAACGCCAGCGCCGTATACCGCGTTACCGCCCCCATCTTGTCCGGCTGCTCGTTCGGGCGGAGCGCCGGCAGGTTCGCGATACAATACTCCAGTTCGGAAAAAATATACCGATACACATCCTCTACAGGCGCTTTCGTAACCTGCAACTGCTGGTTATCG
This sequence comes from Parabacteroides sp., assembly GCA_048468815.1. GTDB lineage: Bacteria > Bacteroidota > Bacteroidia > Bacteroidales > Tannerellaceae > Parabacteroides_B. The sequence goes on along the minus strand of DBGBSM010000059.1, from coordinate 31,116 downwards.
AGCAACAACGGTACCGTACCCCACAACGTAACCAGCCGGAAATACGTGAATGCCCGGAGGAACCGTACTTCGGCCGTATATTGCGTATACCGCACCCGGTCGGCATCGGTCGTAATATATTCGGCATACTTGTCGAGCGACTCGAGCGCCGAGTTGGCTACCGTTATCAAATTATAGAACGCTCCCCAGGTGCCGTCGAGCGCCCAAAAGGTTTTAATATCCTCGTACTGGAACAGCTTAGCCGAAAGAAACTCCGGCTGGTCGGTAGGCGAACTGCCTTTGTTCACATCGTCGCCGCGTACCGAAATCAACCCGTACGCCGCCCACGACGAATGCTTGGCGCGGGCAGTGGCATACACCCCTGAAACCGGTTTGTACATATCGCCCAACTGCGCATAATCCACCGCAGCCTCCTCCACCGTATTTTCGGGCAACTTGTGCAGGTAATCACTGCACGAAGCCAACGACAGCAGGGCCGGCAATACCCCTAACAACATATATTTCCTTATTCTGTATTTCATTGCAATCTTTCTTTATAATGGTTGTAAAAACAGCCGGCGCCCCGGCTAAAAACGCATCGCGTCAATAAATAATCCGTAATCCGAACGTATAGGTGGCTGCCATCGGATACACCTGGGTATCGATACCGTTCGCCACCTCGGGGGTAAACCCGTTGGTATGGAAATGCGTAAACGGACGCTCGGCCGAGAAGCTCAGGCGTACGGAAGGAAAATCGAACGCCCGGAGCTTGAAACTGTCGAACGTATACGCCAATTGGATATTCTGGATACGGAAGTACGACCCGTCTTCGATATAGAACGAATTGAACCGGGCGATATTCCAGGTTTTCACCGAGCCGGCGGCCGAAGGATATTTGTTGGTAGAGCCCGGCCCGGTCCAGCGATGTTCCACCATATCGGCATCGTAGTTGATGTCGGACTGCCACAGGCGGTCGCCCCGTTTCCGGTTCAATATCTTATTACCCGCCTGCCCTTGCATCACGATGGAGAAATCGAAATTCTTATACGAAAAGCCGGCGTTGATACCGTACGTTACGTCAGGCAGGTAAGAGCCCAGAATCGTCCGGTCGGCCGCATCGATAATACCGTCGCCGTTCTGGTCTTTGTATTTGAAGTCGCCCGGTACGATTTTCGTTTCTTCCTTTTGCTGCTTGGCATTGTAGTTTACGGCAACCGGATCGGCGTTTACCTCTTCCTGCGTTTGGTACACCCCTTCGAGCTCGTACCCGTAGAAAGCGTTCAACGAATCGCCCACCCGCGAAATCGTACGGAACTCGGCCGTGTTGCCGTAGATATAAGGCAAGCCGTTCAGGTTTTTAATCTTATTCTTCAAGGTAGTGAGATTGAACCCTACGTTGTACGAAAACGCATCGCCTATTACGTCCGACCAACTCAACGACAGCTCGATACCCGAGTTCTGAATCTTTCCGTTGTTGCCCAACAAATTACCGGCCCCCATCGGAAGCGGCCTCTCGATCACGGCATTCTCGGTAATCCGCCGGTAATAGTCGAATTCGAAGCTCAAGCGGTTTTGCAGGAAATTCACATCCGCCCCGATATTGAACTCGTTCACCACTTCCCAGTCGAGCCAGCTGAAATACACCACATTGGTATAGCCCGGCAACAACGACTGGCCGAATACGCCCGAGGTGTTCTGGTCTTGCGTAATCGAGGCGAACCCGTCGCTGGCCTGCACCTTGTCGTTTCCTAATTTACCCCAGCTGGCGCGCAGCTTCAGGAAGTCGACCACTTTCTGGTCTTTCATGAAATCCTCTTGGGTAAGAATCCAGCCGGCGCCCACCGAAGGAAAATATCCCCATTTTTCCTGGTATTTCGAACTGCCGTCGGCACGCATCGTAACCGAAAGCAAGTATTTATCCGCATAATCGTACATTACCCGGCCGAAGAACGAAAGGCCTCGGTAAGTAGTACCGTCGTCGCCCGTTTCGCGTCCCGCCGCATTTCCTTGCGAAAGGTACATATACTCTTCTTTTCCGCCGGGTACGCCGGGAGCACGCCCCCAGAGATACCGGTAGTTATCGGTACGGGTGGATTGCCCCAACAGGGCCGTCAGCCCGTGTTTGCCGAACTGGTCGCGGTACGTAAGCGTATTATCCACAATCCAGTTGCGGTAAAACTTGGTGTCTTTGTAAAGCGACGAAACATCTGCCAACTGGCTGCCTCCCACCCGGTACTGCGGCGTATAATTGTACCCGCGGAGGAATGAAATATCCTGGCTGTAAGCCGTACGGAACACCAGCTTGCTTTCGGGCATCAGGTTCAGCTCGGCGTAGAAAGTAGGCAATATCTGTACCGTTTGGTTCCGTTCGTCGTGATACTTCGCATTCGCTACCGGGTTTCCGAAATAATCGCTCAGGCCGATCAGGGCCGGAGAAGCGTATTTCACCGGAAACGATTGTTCGGCCGTTTGGTTCTCGTCGATAACCGGAATCAGGCCGGGCGTTTGGTAAGCCCTGCCCCACGCACCGTTATCGGGCAGGTACTGGCTGGCATTGGTCAATACGATGTTCGCTCCGATTTTGAGCCAGCTAAATGCGTTATAATCGGCCTTCGCCCGCATATTCAACCGCTCGTATTCGTTTTTCGACTTCATAATTCCTTCCTGGAACAGGTAGCTCAGCCCCACCGAATAGGTAGTTTTATCGGAGCCGCCGGTTACGTCGAGGCTGTGGTTATGAATCAACGCCGTACGCAACAATTCCTTATACCAGTCGGTATTCATGGCCGGCGTGTGCGTGGCCGCATCGCCTCCGTACCGCTCGATGGAGTTTTCGAGCACACTCAACCCCGTGGGGCTGCCTATTCCCTTTATCATTTCGGCATACTGCTGGCTCGAAGCCATCTTCAATATGTTCGTGGCTTTCTGGAAACCCACATATCCGTCGTAGGTAATAGTGGCTTTCTTGTTATACAAGCCCCGCTTGGTAGTAACGATTACCACCCCGTTGGCAGCCCGTACGCCGTAAATCGAAGCGGCCGAAGCATCTTTCAGGATGGAAATATCGTCGATGTCGGCATTGTTCAGGAAGTCGATGTTGTCGTAAAACATCCCGTCGACCACGTACAACGGTTGCGTATCCTTGAACGAGCCCACTCCGCGTATCCGTACGTCGGGGCCTTTACCCGGCTGGCCGCTGTTTACGATTTGCAACCCCGGCACCTTTCCCTGCAACGCCTGCATAGGCGAAGCGGTAGCGTGCTTCACGATTTCGTCGGCCTTCACTACGGCGATAGGCGCCGTGAGGTCTTTGGCCTTACTGGTACCGTAACCGATTACCACCACCTCGTCGAGCGCTTGCGTGTCGTCGTACATGGTTACGTTGATTACGGTACGTCCGTTTATCGGTTCTTCCACGGTTTTCATCCCCACGTAACTGAACACCAGCGTTCCGTTGGAAGGGACATCTTTCAGCGTGTAATCCCCGTCGATTCCGGTTACCGTGCCGGTGGCGGTGCCTTTCAGCAACACGCTCACCCCGATTGCCGGCAAGCCGGTGGCTTGTTCCATTACCACTCCGGTAACGGTAATGTCTTGCTGGGCAAACAATCCTGTGGCTGCCAGCAACATTCCGATACAAAGCATTAATTTTGCCTTCATGTATTCTAATTATTAAAGTTGAATGTATTGTTCACGTTTTGAATGGATTCATGGCATTCATCAAAACTGAAACCGTGCAAACACTTAAATAGTTTAGTTCTTTAACAGGAAGGGTTGCTGCTTATCAGGCACTTATTAGGAAATACATGTTGCTTTGGAAGCCTTTTTCCGTTTAATCGGGGAAGGAAGGAGCCGTTTAAGGTTTAACACAACTATTTATATCTTTTGACGGAATAATTAGGACTTTTATAAACGGTAACCGAAATTTTACCGGAACAGACGAACACAGAGACACGGAGACACAGAGACTTATTAAAAGAGAATAAAAAACAACCTGCATGCAGCCCGCAAAAAGTAAGATACGCATAGCGGAACACAAAGATGCGAACAGGATAGTACCGGCACAAACACAGAGACACGGAGACACAGAGACTTATTAAAAGAGAATAAAAAGCAACCTGCATGCAGCCTGCAAAAAGTAAGATGCGCATAGCGGAACAAAAAGATGCGAACAGGATAGTACCGGCAGACAAACACAAAAACACGGAGGTGCACAGGAAAATTAAAATCGCTGTGTCTCCGTGTCTCTGTGTTCGGTACTTCTGTTACCGGCCAGCTCCTACCGGATACCGCCGAACCAACGCGCCAGCAACCCAGCGTCAGCATCGCGGTACGACGATTCCCAGGGAGCCGCATCGGCGTCTGCACCGTGCTTACCCGGCAATCCGGCGGTTTTCGCAGCATCGCCCCGGTAAACAGCCGCACACCAAGCCGCTACGGGATTACCGGCAAAATCCGTTTCCCACAAAGCCGCCCGCTTATCGGCTTCGGCTTTCCGCCCCGTTTCGCACAAGGCGAAAGCCGTAAGCAAATCGCCCGAACGGAAACGGGTGCCCGAAACCGCGTAATCCGCTACGGAGCGGAGCAACGCAGCGGCTTTTTCGTGTTTACCTGTTCGCTTGTACACCTGGGCTTCGATATACTTTTCGAGCCGGTTGTCGATCAGGTTATCGTACGGCTTACCCACGCCTAAATTTTCTATCCACACTTCCGATGCCTCGACCGCAGCCAACGCCTGCCGGTAATTCTTACGCCCGAAGGCCTCCATCGCCCGGTACAAACAAGCCTCGCGATACACGGCCCGGCCGGCATACGCCCCTTCGTTGGGCAATACCCGCAGACGTTTCAGCAACGACAGGCATTCGGTATACCGGGCGGTTTCGCACAAGGCTTTCGCCTGTTTCAACCCGATATAATAATTGTCGGGATAAATCCGGAAATACCGGCTGCCGGTTTCCGCCGCCTGCATCCAATCATGCTGTTCGCTGTAATAAGCGAGTAATGCCATCCCTGCACGCCACGAAGGTTCGAGCCGCTCGGCCCGGAGCAAATCGGCCAGCCGCGCTTCGCCGGTTTTCAGCCTGGCCCGGCATAAATAGAAAGGAGCGTACGGCACGTCGCCGCAACCGTCCAGCAAGGCGAGGGCTTTCGCCTCGTCGCGGTTCGCCCAATAAACCAACGCCCGGTAATACCGGATTTTCCAGTCGGGGCTTACCGTAGCCGCCCAAGTCAGCGCGTCGAGCGTTTCGGCACGGAACGGGAACACCCGTTCCGGCGATAAGCTGTTACCAAGCGCTACCCGCGCCACGGCTTCCTGCTCCCGGCCGGCGCAGTGTAGTAACCAGGCCGCCCGGTAATGCGCCACCGGATGGGCGGGAGCCAACGAATACAAAGCCAGCGCTTCGTCGGTACATCCCAACGCTTCGTACCAGCCGGCCGTTTCGATGCACGTCTCACCCGGAAGCTCGTTGCGGACAAGCGACATAAAAGCCGCTGTATCCGGTTTATCCCCCGCGAGGCATTCTTCGAACCGGAGAGGATGAAACAACGGCATGTCGTCGAGGACGGAAGCAATCGCTTCGCGGGCTTTTCCGGGACGGTCCGTTTTGCGGTAAACCACAGCCAACAGGTGGCGGGCATGCAGGTTGCCGGGATTCGTTTCCAGGCTTTTCCCGGCATATTGTTCCGCTGCGCCCCAATTCTTTTCCCGGGCGAACTGTATGGCTAATTGTGCATAGGCCGCACTCCGGAAAGCAGGCGTATAGGCCGCCACCGAGAAAGCGGCTTTCGCTTCGGCTTCTTTTCCGGCCACGCGGCTGCACAAACCGTACAGGTAATTGGCCTCGCCGTCGTACGTATCCACGGCGAGCGCGGTACGGCAGGCCGTGTGCGCCGCTTCGTATTTTCCTTCGCGGTAATATAAGGAGGCGAGCCGGCGGAGCGACGGTACGAAACATGCCTCTTTCGCCAGCGACGCTCGGAGGTATTTTTCGGCTTCGCCGTATCGTTTCTGGTTCATCGCCTGCACTCCTTGCGTATATAATCCGTAAGCCGAGTTCCAGTCGAAGCCGGCCGGCAATTCCGTGGGGCGGTCTAACGCATCGGCTTGCTTGTTTTCGGAATACGCCAGCAGGTCATCGCCGATGGTTACCCGTATCTCTCCTTCGAGACCATCCAGGGAAAGCGAATCTTTCCAGGTATTCCCGACCGATGCCCGCACGGGCAGAACGGCTACCTGCTTTTCCCCGCAATACACGGCCGCTTCGGTTTCGACCGGTTCCACCGGCGAGAAACGGAGTTGTACGAATCCGTTTTCGCGCCATACATTCAGGGCGCCCGCGCTTCCGGCTTTCGCTATCCCGCCCGTACCGCGTACCGGATACCAGTACTCGGTAAAAGAGTCGGCAGCCTGGGGAGCGAACGAAAAATGCTTGTACGGAGTACGCCCGCTGCCGCCGGCCGGTTGGTTGTACATGCGCCCCGACTGGAGCTCCACGTATTGCCCGTCGGTATCGGTAAGCAAATCTTCCCAGATGCCCCCTTCGCGCGAAAGCCCCCAAAGGAAGATTTTCATACCTAACTTGTCGTTGTAAGCGGCGTGGTGTACCGAGCCGAAATCGTCGTCGTGCCAGTAAGCGCCGTAAAAGTCGTTGTAACGCCCCAATACGTGGTACGACTGGGAATGCCCCGAATCGTTGTTTTTATACCAGGAAATAAGGCGCCCTTCCTCGTCGTTGGGGAAAGGATGCGCATCGCCTCCGTGCCCGATATACCGGGTACCGGGATAAGTGAATTCCAATTCCGGGCTGGCTTTGTATCCGGCATTCATCCACTGGTAATAAGGGGCGTCGAGCGACGAGGCGTTGTACCATGAAGTACGGGTGGTGAAACAGGCTTTATCGGCCGGCAGATTCACTTCGACCGACCAGTAGGTGCGGGTAATGTAGTCGAAAGAAGCGATGTAACAGCTTACGCTTCCGTCGGCTTTCGTACGGGTAAGGTAATCGACCGGCGTACTCGACGTAGGCGCGTGTCCGATAATGCCGAAGTTGAATTCGATGCCGCCGGATGTCCACGGGCCCCGCATGGCGATGTCGCGGAACTTGACCACATGGTTATAGTAAATAAACTCGCGGCCGGCGGTTTTATCGACCGCTCCCCAAATTTTACCTCCCACTTCCGGGAAGAGGGAGAGTCGGATATATGCGTTCTCCAGTTCCACTGTTTTCCATGATCGGTCGGTTCCTTCGGCCGAAAAACCGTCGAAACGGAAATAGGGATAATACAAGGCGGAAGGGTCGGCTACCGGGTTCGGATCGGAAAACGGATACGTTTTCATCGTCCGGACGGCTTCCGTAACGGTAGCCGGCGACTGTGCCCGGATAGAAAGGACGGTGAGAACCAGGCATAAAAAGAAAAAGATGCGTTTCATGGAATATAGATTTAGGATTCAGATGGTAAAAAGGACGTATAGCCCGATCGTTATTCTTCGAAAGATACGAAGAAAAACAAATTGGCTGCGCTTTACGGGCGCTAATTTATACAATCCGCATAAAAAAACAGGGCGGCGCGAAGTAGTTTTATATACCCCGCACCGCCCTGTTTCCGGAACGCCGTCCGGCGTTACATCAGGAAAGAACAAATCGTCATGTAAATCACCATGCCGATAATATCGTTCGTGATGGTGATAAAGGGACCCGTAGCCAAAGCCGGGTCGATTTTGAACTTATCGAGAAACATGGGCACTACCGTACCGAAAATGGAAGCGAACATCACCACGCTGAACAACGATAACGACACCGCTACCGTAATACGCGGATTACCCAACAAGAAGAAATTGAACACGAACACGATAAGCGAAATGATACTGGCGTTAATCAGCGCTACTACGATTTCCTTGAGCATTTGCTGGATAATTTTATCGGAGCGGAGCGAATTGTTGGCCAAACTCTGCACGATAATCGCCGACGATTGGATACCTACGTTCCCGCCCGTACCGCCGATAAGCGGAATAAACAACGCCATCTTGGGATTGGCGGCCAGCGTACCTTCGAAACCGCCCAGGATAAACGAGTTGCTCAACCCGCCCAACATGCCGATAAGCAGCCAGGGCAAGCGGGCTGCCGTTTGCAGCCATACCTTATCCGAGCTTTCCACATCCTGCGAGATACCGGATGCCAACTGATACTCGCGTTCGTGCTGCTCGCGTATTTCGTCCATCACGTCGTCGATGGTGATACGCCCTACCAGGCGTCCGATGCTGTCGATTACCGGCAACGCCACCAGGTCGTACTTCTCGATGGTTTGCGCCACGTCTTCGATGCTGTCGTCTTCGCGCACCGAAATCGGCTCCTTCTTCATCACGTGCTTGATTTTGGATACCGACGGGTTGGTAATCATCTTTTTCAAAGGCAGTACGCCCCGCAAGCGCTCGTCGTCGTCGACCACATACACATAATAAATCTCGTCCATCTCTTCCGCCTGCCGGCGCATCTCCTCCATGCACTTGGGCATACTCCAGTTCTCGTTTACCACGATCATCTCGGTACCCATCAAACCGCCGGCCGTATCTTCGTCGTACTTCAGCAAGTCGACGATGTCGCCCGCCTGCTCCACGTCCTGCACGTGCGAAAGAATCTCTTCCTGCCGGTCTTCGTCGAGCTCGCGCATCAAATCCACCGCGTCGTCGGTTTCCATGTTGTCGACGAAGCGACGGGCAATCACTTCGTTGGGCAGGTGGTCGAGCAACTTGGCGCGGTCTTCCTCGTCGAGCTCCATCAATACGTCGGCACCCTTGTCGCCGTCGAGCAGCAGATACAGGTAAATGGCCTCTTCGAGCGTAAGGTCTTTGTACAACTCCGCAATATCGGCCGGATAAAGCTCTTTCAACTCGGCACGGGCAGCCGCTTCGTCTTTCGCGGCGATAATCGATTTCAGCTTATCGATATATTCTTTGGTAAATTCAATCATGGCGTTCTTCGTTAACAACCGGGTTCGTTTCGCCGGCACTGTTCAAATGGCGGGCGGTAATCCGGGTAAGCTCTACAAACTCTTCTACCGACAATTGCTCGGGGCGCTTATCGAAAACAGGCAACGTACACTCCGCACAATCCTTACCCAGCAACGGCTTCATGGAGTTACGCAACGTTTTGCGGCGTTGGTTGAACGAGGTTTTCACCACAGTACGGAACAGTTTTTCGTCGCAGCCCAGTTCCGTGCGTCCGTTGCGGGTAAGCCGGATAACGCCGCTTTTTACCTTGGGAGGCGGATTGAATACGGTTTCGCTTACCGTAAACAGATATTCCACATCGTACCACGCCTGGAGCAATACGCTCAGGATGCCGTACGTTTTACTGCCCGGAGGAGCGGCCAGCCGCTCGGCCACTTCTTTCTGAAGCATGCCGGAACAACAGGGAATACGGTCTTTATAATCGAGTACCTTGAAGAAAATCTGGCTCGAAATGTTATAAGGGTAATTGCCGATGACGCAAAACTCGCCGGGAAAAAGCGCTGCCAAATCCATTTTCAGGAAATCGGCTTCTATAATCCGGCCGTGTAATTCGGGAAAATACTGCGTTAAATAGGCTACCGATTCGCGGTCGACCTCCACCACATACAAATCGTGGCCGGCTTCGAGTAAAAAGCGTGTCAATACGCCCATGCCGGGCCCTATTTCGAGTACCGGCGCCGACAGGTAACCGGATAAGGTAGCGGCAATACGCCGGGCTACGTCCAAATCTTTCAGGAAATGCTGCCCCAGGGCTTTTTTAGGTTTTACCGATCTCATCCACTTTACGGGGTAAATAGTTTATTATTCGAGAATATTAGTATCTTTGCTTCACAGAGTAAAACGAAGATAGGCGGCGCCTCAGCATAATCAAAGCAAGCTTTGCTTCTGCATTCGGTTTGCACTATCTTTGCTTCACAGAGTAAAAACGAAGATAGGCGGCGCCTCGGCATAATCAAAGCGAACTTTGCTTCTGCATTCGGTTTGCACTGCTTTTCTTCGGAAAGAGAAGACAGGGGGCAGCCCGACAAAACTAAAGCTCGCTTTGTTTTGTGCCCGGTTTGCACTATCTTCGCAGATGTACAAAAGTACGCAAATAAATTAAAATGCACGTACCGGTGGTAAATTTAAAAGGAATACTTCGTACGATTTTTAAGATATTCGTTCCGTTGGCTTTCGGCGGATTACTCTTATGGATATTGTACCGGAAGGTGGATGTAAACGCCCTCCTGGAAGTAATCACCCACGGCGTGCGGTACGACATCCTGCTGTTTTCCCTGCTTTTCGGGCTACTGGCCAATATCGCCCGGGCATACCGCTGGAAACTGCTTATCAACTCGCTCGACGAATATCCGCGTACGCTCAACGTAATTTACGCCGTACTGGGCAACTATGCCGTAAACCTGGTGCTTCCGCGCGTAGGCGAAATCTGGCGGTGCGGCGTAATCAAGAAATACGACGGCGCTTCGTTTACCAAGCTGCTCGGAACCTTGTTTGTAGACCGGGTGGCCGATACGGTAACGGTAGGACTTATCACCTCGGGTATTTTCATTTTCAACTTCGGATTCTTTACCGGCTTCTTCGACCGCAACCCGGCGCTGGTAGACGGGTTCCGGGCCATGTTCAATTCCATCTGGATTTACGTGGCGCTGGTGGGTATCGCCGTGGCCGTATGGGCGGTGTTTACCTATATGAAAAACTTTACCCTCGTAGCCAAAGCCCGGCATATCCTGGGCAATATCTGGGAAGGCATTAAATCCATCTGGTACCTGAAGCAAAAAGGGTTGTTCATCGTATACACCCTGGCCATCTGGGGAGGGTACTTCCTGTTTTTCTATATCACCTTTTATGCTTTCTCCTTTACGGAGCATCTGGGGCTATCGGCCGGACTGATTACCTTTACCATGAGCAGCATCGCGGTAGCCGTACCGGTACAGGGAGCCATCGGTCCGTGGCATTTTATGGTCATCGCCACGTTGGTTTGCTTCGGCGTGGCCGAAACCGACGCCGCCGCTTTCGCCCTCATCGTACACAGCACGCAAACGGTGTGGACGGGATTGGCCGGCTTGTTCGGAGTGGCGGCCCTTCCGCTCGCCAACCGGAAGCAACCGGCCGTAGCGGTGGGCGAAAGCAACGTATGATTCTTTTTTAACCTATATAATTTCGAATTTAAAACAACAACGCGTATGGCAGCAGAAATCAAAGAGCTTTATCCGCAGCGTTTATGGGAGTATTTTTACGACCTTACCCGGATTCCGCGTCCCACCGGGCACATGGAAGCCGTAACCCGGTACATAATGGAAACCGGGAAAGGATTAGGACTGGAAACCGTACAAGACGGCATCGGCAACGTGCTGATTCGCAAACCGGCTTCTCCGGGAATGGAACACCTGAAACCGGTTACGCTCCAGGCGCACCTGGATATGGTACCGCAGAAGAATTCCGCCACGCGGCACGATTTCGAAAAAGACCCGATAGACGCTTATCTCGAAAGCGACGGCGAATGGGTAACGGCGCGCGACACCACGCTGGGAGCCGATAACGGCATCGGCGCAGCCGCCATCTTGGCCGTATTGGCCGACGATACGCTGAAACACGGCCCGGTGGAAGGGTTGTTCACCATCGACGAGGAAGTGGGTATGGACGGTGCGGTAAACCTGAAACCGGGATTCCTGCGGGGCGAAATGATGCTGAACTTAGATTCGGAGCAGGAAGGGGAATTATTCGTGGGATGCGCCGGCGGCGCCGACCTGAATATCTCGTTCCAATTCAAGGAAGATAAGGAAATTCCCGAGGGCGACGTAGCCGTAAAGCTGAGCCTGACGGGGCTGAAAGGGGGCCACTCGGGAGTAGACATCCACCTGGGGCGCGCCAATGCGAACAAGCTGATGTTCCGTTTCCTGAAAGAAGCCGTTTGCGATTACGGCGCGCGTTTGTCGTGGGTGGAAGGCGGTACGTTGCGGAATGCCATTCCCCGCGAGGCATTCGCCGGGATAACGATTCCGGGCGATAACGTAGAAGCGTTGTGGGAACTGGTAGCCGACTACCGCGACTTGTTCAACGAAGAATACAAGGGAATCGAAAACACGATTTCGTTCGAAGCCGAGCTTACCGAATTGCCGGCCACGCTGATACCGGAAGTAATCCAGGACGACCTGATCAATGCGGTGGAAGGATGCCAGAACGGGGTGATTTCGATGCTGGCCGAGTTTCCGGGTACGGTGGAAAGCTCGTCGAACCTGGCCGTAGTAAAATCGGCCGACGAACTCATCGAAATCAAGATATTGGTACGCAGCTCGTCGGAAAGCCGGAAAGCATCCGTTTGTTCGAGCCTGGAAAGCGTATTCGCCCTGGCAGGCGCCCGGGTGGAATACGGCAACAGTTATCCGGGCTGGCAACCGAACGCCCATTCGCCGCTGCTGAAAGTGATGGAAGATACGTACCGGGCGTTGTGGAACACCGCTCCGGCCGTAAAAGTGATGCATGCGGGATTGGAATGCGGCATTATCCTGGCACAATATCCGCGGCTCGACATCGTTTCGTTCGGCCCTACCATCGAGCATCCCCATTCGCCCGACGAGCGGGTAAACGTGCCGTCGGTACGGAAGTTCTGGGAGTACCTTACGGCAACGCTGGAACGGATACCCGGAAAATAAACGGGAGAAACGAATACAGACACACAAAAGGCACAGCCCCGTTAAACCGTCCGGTTCGACAGGGCTGTGCCTTTTGTTTCGGCCCGTAGCCCATCGCCTTTATCCTTCTTTCCCGAATATCTGACAAAAAGCGATTTCAGACAAAAAACAAAAAAGAAGAAAGATGGCAAGCCTCTTCCTACTCGACTCCGAAAAGCACCGGCCACCTCGTATGGAACCCCGGGCCTCGGGCGATGAGCGTAAAGCAGACCGGCTGGGAGTGAGCGTGAAAAAAGCCACGCTGTTTGAGCTCCTGTAAGGAGCGAGTTCGGGGCTTTTAGCGAACGAAAGCCGGGATGTAGCGAAGCGGACGTAGCCCTTGACCTTTTTTGCTTCGTTTTTTACATAAATCCCTCCCGTTCGGCATTATCCGAACAAGTTCGGCTACTGCCTCTCTTACTCGGGATTTTGGTTCAAGCCAAAGAAATGAAGACCGCCGGTAGGCGCCGTCGGCAGACGCCCTCGCGGCGAGCGAAAAAGAACTTTTATCCTGTACTTTATCCTTCTTTCTCATCAAAATATTCCGGTAAAAACAGGCCCCGGTACAGCCCGCACGGTAACAAAAAGCGAACCGGGTCGATAAAAGCCGAGGGCATGCTACGGTTTTCTTTCCTCCCCCGTAAAGAAAACTGTATTCGCAACGTGCGAATTTATATTCTTAGGCTGCGAATATATATTCGCAAGTTACGGATATATATTCGCAAGCTGCGAATACAGTTTTTATATGAACGAACGGAACTCTACCACATATAAAAAAGGGAAATGCCGGATGAATTTCCGACCTTCCCTTTTTATACACGCTTTCCTTACCCCGCGGCATCGCATCCGGGAGGTTTCAGCTTTTTATTTCCCCGTAATGATTTTTTTGATTTCGCTCAGCTTATTCAGCGCCTCCAGCGGCGTAAGGGAATTCACATCCAGGTTCTTGATTTCGTCGCGCACCTGCGAAAGAATCGGGTCGTCGAGCTGGAAAAAACTCAACTGGTACCCTTCGCGCTGCGTGGAAATTTCCTTTACCGGACGCGCCACGCCGTCCTCTTTCCGGTTTTCGCTCTCCAACTGCTTCAATATCTCGTTGCTCCGCTTCACGATGCTCTGCGGCATCCCCGCCATTTTGGCCACATGGATACCGAAACTGTGCTCGCTGCCGCCCGGCTCCAGCTTCCGGAGGAAAATCACCCGGTTGCCCACCTCTTTCACCGAAACGTTGTAATTCTTAATCCGTTTGAACGAACGTTCCATCTCGTTCAGCTCATGGTAATGGGTGGCGAACAGCGTTTTAGCCCGCGCCTTGGGATGCTCGTGGATGTATTCCACGATGGCCCAGGCAATCGAAATACCGTCGTACGTGCTGGTTCCGCGCCCCAATTCGTCGAACAAAACCAGGCTTTTCGGAGAAAGGTTGTTCAATATGTCGGCCGCCTCGTTCATCTCCACCATAAAGGTAGATTCGCCTACCGAAATATTATCGGAAGCGCCCACCCGGGTAAATATCTTATCCACGATGCCGATATGCGCCGCTTCGGCCGGAACGAACGAACCGATTTGCGCCATCAGCGTAATCAGGGCCGTTTGCCGCAACAACGCCGATTTACCCGCCATATTGGGACCGGTAATCATAATCACCTGCTGCTTCTCGTCGTCGAGGTAAACATCGTTGGCAATGTATTCCTCGCCCGGAGGCAACTGCTTTTCGATAACCGGATGGCGGCCGCCCCGGATGTCGATGGCATTCGACTCGTTCACTTCCGGACGGATGTATTTGTTGAGCTGCGCCGCCTTGGCGAACGACAACAGGCAATCGAGCCGCCCGATGAGTGCGGCATTCGCCTGGATAGGCGGAATGTATTCGATAAGGCACATGACCAAATCGTTGAACAGCTTGGTTTCGAGCGAAAGAATCTTCTCTTCCGCCCCCAGTATTTTTTCTTCGTATTCCTTGAGTTCCTGCGTGATATACCGTTCGGCATTGACCAGGGTTTGCTTCCGTATCCAGTCGGCCGGCACCTTATCCTTATGCGCATTGCGCACTTCGATGTAGTAGCCGAACACGTTGTTGAACGCCACTTTCAGGCTCGGAATGCCGGTACGCTCGCTTTCGCGCTGCTGGATATGCAACAAGTAATCTTTTCCCGAATAAGCGATGGTACGCAACTCGTCGAGCTCTGCGTTTACACCGGCCTGGATAACGCCGCCCCGGTTAAGCAAGCCGGGCGCATCGGGGTTGATTTCCTTCGTGATACGGTCGCGAATCAAGGCGCACGGATTCAGTTGCTCGCCGATACCGCACAAATCGGGCTCGTCCGACGAAAGACAGGCTTCGCGCACCGGCTCGATGGCCTGGAGCGCCGTTTTGAGTTGCATCACTTCGCGGGGCGAGACGCGCCCTACCGCTACTTTGGAGATAATCCGTTCCAGGTCGCCTATCTGCGCGAGTTGTTCGTCGAGCGCCTCTTTTACTTCGGGATGCTTGAAGAAGTACTCCACCACCTGTTGCCGGCTTTCGATGGGTTTACGGTCTTTCAACGGGAAAACGATCCACCGGCGGAGCATCCGCGAACCCATCGGCGAAACGGTTTTATCCAGTACGTCGAGCAGGCTGGTGCCTCCCTCGTTCATCGTGCTTATCAGTTCCAGGCTGTGCACGGTGAACTTATCCAGCCGCACGTACCGGTCTTCCTCGATACGCGAAAGCGCGGTAATATGCGAAAGCTGCGTGTGCTGTGTCAGGTCTAAGTAATGCAGGATAGCGCCCGAAGCGATAACGCCCAGCTTGAGGTGCTGCACGCCGAACCCTTTCAGGTTGCGGGTTTCGAAATGCTTGAGCAGGCGGTCGTTCGCCGCATCCGCCGTAAACACCCAGTCTTCGAGCTCGAAGATAAAAAAACGGGAACCGAAGCATTCTTCGAACCGGTGGCGGTTGTTGCGTTCTACCAGTATTTCTTTCGGCGAGAAATTATTGAGCAGTTTGTCGATGTAATCGGGGGTGCCCTCGGCGGTAAGGAACTCGCCGGTGGAAATATCGAGGAAAGCGACGCCGCACACGTCTTTGGCGAAATGTACGGCGGCCAGGAAATTATTTTGCTTGCAATCGAGGATGTTGTCGTTGGTAGATACGCCGGGGGTAACCAGTTCGGTAATGCCGCGCTTCACGAGCTTCTTGGTGAGCTTCGGGTCTTCGAGCTGGTCGCAGATGGCTACCCGCTTGCCGGCCCGTACCAGCTTGGGCAAATACGTATCGAGCGCATGGTGCGGAAAACCGGCCAATTCCACGAACTGCGCCGCGCCGTTGGCACGCCGGGTCAGGGTGATGCCCAATATTTCGGAGGCGGCAACGGCATCTTCCGAGAATGTTTCGTAAAAGTCGCCCACCCGGAACAACAGGATGGCGTCGGGGTGTTTCGACTTGATTTCAAAGTATTGCTTCATCAGCGGGGTTTCCACTATCGCCTGTTTTGCCACGGTTATACTCTCCTTTTTTAGCTTTTCGTTTTAACCTGCAAACTTAAAAAGAATCCTTTTGATACACAAATCGTACCGGAATAAAACCGGAGCCTCCTTCCGGGCGTGGAAAAGGGCGGCTACCGTATCCCGGTGATTTTCCGCAAGCAGAAAACCACTCCCGTTTGTTATATCCTTATACATTATATAAATAAAGGAAATGATGGAAAATGAAACAACGAGCATGCCGCGTATCGGCGACCAAGCGCCGGCATTCGAAGCGGTTACTACGCAGGGAAAAATAAACTTTCCTGCCGATTTCAAAGGGAAATGGGTCATTTTGTTCAGCCACCCGTCGGACTTCACGCCGGTTTGCACCTCGGAGTTCGTGATGTTCGCCCACCTCTCGGAAAAGCTGGCTGCCATGAACTGCCGGCTGATAGGATTATCGGTCGACGGCGTGGCGAGCCATATCGCCTGGCTGCGCACGATTCACGAGAAAATCGAGTTCAACGGATTGAAGAACGTGGAATTTACGTTTCCGCTGATTGCGGATGTGAAAATGGAAGTGGCGCAGAAATACGGCATGATTCAGCCGAACGAGAGTACGACCACAGCGGTACGGGCGGTATTCTTTATTGACCCCGAAGGGATTATCCGGGCGATTATCTACTATCCGTTGTCGCTGGGGCGTAACTTCGACGAAATCGAACGGGTACTGCAAGGGTTGCAAACAATCGACAAATACCACGTATCGTTGCCGGCCGACTGGCGTCCGGGTAAGGAAGTAATCGCTCCTCCTCCCGCTACGTACGACCAGGCGAAGGAACGGACCGAGCATTCCGAAGAAGGATTGGTATGCTCCGACTGGTTTTTCTGCCTGAAAAAACTTCCCGAACAAGAGGAGAAATAAACACAGAGACACGGAGGCACAGCGGAAGAATGAGAAACCGGTTGTAAGATCCGGTTTCTTCTTCCCTGACCGAATTACGCATTTAGCGGGAAAAACGTCTATACTACTATGTAGAGCCGTTTTGTTTATACCGGCATAAACAGGAACCGGAGCCGGTTTACCACCTGATTTATCCATAAACCGTTCTCTATGTTTCTGTGCCTCTGTGTCCGATTTCTTTTTATTCTCCGGAAACCGGCGTTTTCAGAAGATGTCGGTTACCGTAGGAAGTACGATTTCCCGCGTTTGGTTCTTCGCCACCGTTACCGTATCCCGCAGGATGGTGGTTCCCTCGTATACTACTTTCAAGGCCAGCCGCCCGGGTTCTACCACGCACCGGTTGTCTTTGAAGGGGAACTTGGAAACCATCGCGATAAACGCCGGTTTCTTATCGATATACACTTCCACCCCGTCGGGATAAACATCTTTCGGATTGGTAAACAACAGGTAGGCCTTGGCCGTATTCTTCTTCGGCACGTCTTTTTCGTTGTTCTTAAAAAGAGAACAACCGGCCAGTACCACGGCCGTAATCAAAAGCAAATACAATCCTTTTTTCATAGCGTTTGCGTTTTTAATGCGGTTCACTTGATAAAAAGAGAAAAAGCCACCCCGCAACACGCGGGATGACTCTCCACAAAGTTAAACCAAAAGAGTATTATTTATTTTATAGACTTATTCCAACTATCGTTCGTTGCTGACTTTATATATACAACAAGCCGGCCTCCGAATTGTTCGGGAAAAAGATAAAAATGTACGGCGGCGAAAGAAAAAACGGTATCTTTGTGAAAATACGTATTCCGGTACCTTTTCTAAGGTGCAATTTCGGCACCTTAGAACCGGACAAAAAAACACCAACTCTTTCATAACCGAATTATTACTATGGAATTAGCTGTAATCCAAAACAAAATCTATGAAATTCGCGGACAGCGCGTGATGATCGATTCCGACTTAGCTGCGCTTTACCAAGTGGAAACCAAGTACCTGAAACGTACCGTAAACCGGAATATCCAGCGGTTTCCGCCCGATTTCATGTTCGAGCTTACCCCGGAAGAATGGGAATTCTTGAGGTGCAATTTTGGCACCTCAAGTTGGGGCGGTACCCGGTATCTCCCTTACGCCTTTACCGAACAAGGCCTCGCCATGCTCAGCGGTATCCTGAACAGCGCTGTCGCCATCGAAGTGAATATCCACATCATGCGGGCCTTCGTAGCCATCCGGAAGTACGCGTTGGAGGCTTCGGCCGTTTCACGCGAAATAGACGAATTACGTAACCGGGTAAAGGCGCTGGAGCTTTCCGGCGAAGAAACGCTCGGGGCCGTAAACGACCTCAGCGAAGATACGCGCCGCTCGCTCGACGACATCTACATCGCCCTTTCCGAGCTGGCTGCCAAAAATAAACAGGGCGGCAACGAACGTCCGAAAATAGGATACGTAAAATAGTCGGCGCCCGGAAACCGTTATTTCAGGCTAAATCACTAACTTTGTGCGTTAAAAAGAATCGAAGACAGGCAGCGCCGCGGTATACTCAAAGTAAACTTTGTTTCTGCCCTCGGTTTGCACCACCTTTTCTTCTTAAAACTATCGAAGACAGGCACCTTCTTACATAAAAGGTACATCTTGTTTTCATTTCTTTTGCGGGCTTAAAAACGATAATCTTAAAAAACAACGATAATCAAATGGAGTATAATTTCAGGGAAATCGAAAAAAAATGGCAACAGCAATGGATTGCCGACGGCGTATACCGAGTAAACGAAAACGAAGCGAAACCCAAGTATTACGTACTGGATATGTTTCCGTATCCGTCGGGAGCCGGGCTGCACGTAGGCCATCCGTTAGGATACATCGCTTCCGACATTTACTCCCGCTTTAAGCGGTTACAAGGATTCAACGTACTGCACCCGATGGGATACGACGCTTACGGATTGCCGGCCGAGCAATACGCCATCCAAACCGGTCAGCATCCGGCGATTACCACCCGGAAAAACATCGCCCGGTACCGGGAACAATTAGATAAAATAGGCTTCTGTTACGACTGGAGCCGTGAAGTGCGCACGTGCGAGCCCGCTTATTACAAGTGGACGCAGTGGGCGTTTATCCGGATGTTCGGCAGTTATTACTGCTACGACGAAAACAAAGCGCTGCCCATCGAAAGCCTGGTCGAAGCGTTCGAAACGACAGGAACGGAAGGCTTGAACGTAGCGTGCGGCGAGCCGCTTTCGTTTACGGCCGCCGAATGGAAAGCCAAAAGCAAAAAGGAACAGGAAGAAATCCTGATGAACTACCGGTTGGCTTACCTGGGCGACACGATGGTAAACTGGTGCCCCAAGTTAGGCACCGTACTGGCTAACGATGAAGTGAGCGAAGGCCTTTCCATCCGGGGCGGTTACCCGGTGGAACAAAAGGTAATGCGCCAGTGGTGCCTGCGCGTTTCGGCGTACGCACAGCGGTTGCTCGACGGATTGGATACCATCGACTGGACCTATTCGCTGAAAGAAACGCAGAAAAACTGGATCGGCCGCTCGGAAGGAGCCGAAATGAACTTCAAGATAAAAGATTCGGATATCGAATTCACCATCTTCACCACCCGGGCCGATACGATTTTCGGCGTTACGTTTATGGTACTGGCTCCCGAAAGCGAGCTGGTAGCGCGCCTTACCACCCCGGAGCAACAAGCCGAAGTAGCCGCCTACCTGGAACAAACTAAAAAGAAAACCGAGCGCGAACGGATTGCCGACCGCCGGGTAACGGGTGTTTTTTCCGGTTCGTACGCCGTTAATCCGCTTACCGGCGATGCGATACCGGTGTGGATAAGCGATTACGTACTGGCCGGTTACGGAACGGGAGCCATCATGGCCGTGCCGGCGCACGACAGCCGCGACTATGCGTTCGCCAAGCATTTCGACTTGCCCATCATACCGCTTATCGAAGGTTGCGACGTATCGGAAGAAAGTTTCGACGCCAAAGAAGGAAAAATGATCAATTCGCCCCGCCCCGGCCACGGAATGGAAGACGGATTGGTACTGAACGGCCTGGAGGTAAAAGAGGCGATTGCCGCCACCAAGCGATACATCCGGGAAAAAGGGCTGGGTAAGGTAAAAGTGAATTACCGGCTCCGCGACGCCATCTTCAGCCGGCAACGGTACTGGGGCGAGCCGTTCCCCGTATATTACGATGCCGACGGAATGCCGCAGATGTTGCCCGAAGAAGCCCTTCCGCTGCAATTGCCCGAAGTAAGCAAATTCCTGCCCACCGAAACAGGCGAACCGCCGTTAGGCCATGCCGTGCAATGGGCCTGGGACGCCGTAAACCGGAAAGTAACCGACGTATCGGCTATCGACCGGAAAACCGTATTCCCGCTGGAGTTATGCACGATGCCCGGTTTCGCCGGCTCGTCGGCCTACTATCTGCGCTACATGGACCCGCATAACGACCAGGCGTTGGTATCTTCCGCAGCCGACGGTTACTGGCGGAACGTGGATTTGTACATCGGCGGTACCGAGCATGCCACAGGCCACTTGATTTACAGCCGGTTCTGGAACAAATTCCTGTTCGACCTGGGAGTAGTCTGCGAAGAAGAACCGTTCAAGAAGCTCATCAACCAGGGTATGATTCAGGGACGGTCGAACTTCGTATACCGCATAAAAGACACGAATACCTTCGTATCGCTCAACCTGAAAGATGCGTACGAAGTAACGCCTATCCACGTGGATGTAAATATCGTAAGCAACGACGTGCTCGACATCGAAGCGTTCCGCAACTGGAACCCCGAGTACAAGAATGCCGAATTTATTCTGGAAGACGGCAAGTACGTTTGCGGCTG
Organism: Parabacteroides sp.; assembly: GCA_048468815.1. Classification (GTDB taxonomy): domain Bacteria; phylum Bacteroidota; class Bacteroidia; order Bacteroidales; family Tannerellaceae; genus Parabacteroides_B. The sequence continues at coordinate 10,222 of DBGBSM010000059.1, read as the reverse complement.
GGCGGTGGAAAAAATGTCGAAATCGATGTTCAACGTAGTAAACCCGGACGTAATCGTCGAGAAATTCGGAGCCGACACGCTGCGCCTGTACGAAATGTTCCTGGGCCCGCTGGAGCAGTCGAAGCCTTGGGATACGAACGGTATCGACGGTGTGCACCGTTTCCTGAAAAAGCTGTGGAACCTGTTTTACAAGCAAGACCGGCTCGACCTGTCGGATGCCGAACCGACACCCGAGGAGTTGAAATCGCTCCACAAGCTGATTAAGAAGGTTACGTTCGACATCGAACATTTTTCTTACAACACCTCCATCAGCGCCTTTATGATTTGCGTGAACGAACTCACCGCTTTGAAATGCAACAAGCGGGCTATCCTCGAACCGCTCGTTATCCTCCTGGCTCCGTTCGCCCCCCATATCTCCGAAGAGTTATGGCACGCGTTGGGGCACGATACTACCGTATGCGACGCCCGCTGGCCGGAAGTAAACGAAGAATACCTGAAAGAAAGCAGCGCCAAATACACCGTTTCGTTCAACGGAAAAGCCCGGTTTACGATGGAAGTACCGGCCGGATTATCGGCTAAGGAAGTGGAACAGGCGGCCCTGGCGAACGAAAACGCCGGTAAATGGCTGGAAGGAAAAACGCCTAAAAAGGTCATCGTGGTTCCCAACAAAATCGTCAACATCGTATTATGATAACCAAGCAAAACATCCGGCAACTTTATTATTCCCTGCAGGATTACGTATTTATCCTGCTGGGATTGCTGATGTACTCGTTCGGGTGGACGGGATTCATCCTGTCGAACGAAATTGTAACGGGAGGCGTTACCGGTATCTGCGCCCTGATTTTCTTCGCCACGGGCATTCCGGTATCGGTTTCGTACATCGTAATCAATGTGGTGCTGCTGGCCATCGCGTTTAAAATTTTAGGCGGCAAATTCCTGGTTAAAACCATTTTCGGCGTGGTGGCTTTGTCATTATTATTGTCGTTGTTCCAGTGGATATTCACCGAGCCGCTGTTGAAAGACCAGCCGTTTATGTCGATTGTAATCGGCGCCATGCTTTGCGGCGCCGGCTTGGGCTTCGTATTTTCCGGAAACGGCAGCACGGGCGGCACCGATATTATCGCCGCCATCGTGAATAAATACAAGCACGTTTCCATCGGCCGGGCGATGATATTATGCGACTTTATTATCATAGGCTCGTCGTATTTCCTGTTCCACAGCATCGACAAAATCGTATTCGCCCTGGTGGAAATGCTGATTTGCAACTACATGCTCGACCTGGTGCTGAACGGTAACCGGCAATCGGTGCAGTTTCTCATCTTCTCGCAGAAGTATCCGGAAATAGCCGACCGTATCAACCACGACATGGACCGGGGATGCACCATTCTCGACGGCATGGGCTGGTATTCGAAGAAACCGGTGAAAGTAATCGTTTTAATAGCCAAAAAATCGGAATCCGTTACCATTTTCCGTATCGTGAAAAGCATCGACAAACGGGCTTTTATCTCGCAGAGCACGGTACGGGGCGTATACGGGGAAGGATTCGACGAAATAAAAGCCTGAAATCATGACCACACTCGTATTTGCCACCAATAACCGGCACAAACTCGACGAAGTACAAAAAATAGTAGGGAGAAGTAGTTTCCGAATCAAAAGCTTATCGGAAATCGGCTGCCACGAAGAAATTCCCGAAACGGCCGATACGCTCGAAGGGAACGCATTACTCAAAGCCCGTTACGTAAAAGAACACTACGGATACGATTGCTTTGCCGACGATACCGGCCTCGAAGTGGAAGCGCTCGGCAATGCGCCGGGCGTATACTCGGCCCGTTATGCCGGGGAAGAAAAAAGCTCCGAAGCCAATATCCGGAAATTAGTAACGGAACTGGAAGGAGAAACGAACCGGAAAGCCCGTTTCCGCACGGTCATCGCCCTTATCCTGAACGGAAAAGAACAATTGTTCGAAGGAATCGTACAAGGAAAAATCATAGAGGAAAAAAAGGGCGTATCGGGCTTCGGGTACGACCCGGTATTCGTTCCCGAAGGATATACACAAACGTTCGCCGAAATGGGAAACGAAACGAAAAACACCATCAGCCACCGGGCCGAAGCGGTGAAGAAACTGGAAGCCTATTTATCGCAGACGGCTTGCCGGTAAGCACGTGCATAAGCCGGATAGTGTAACTCTAAAAAATCGATTCTTTATCTCCGGCACCGAACTTCAGCAAGAAACACCTGTTTCACCAGCATGAAACAAAAGTTTCCGTTGCATGAAACAGTTGTTTCTTGCTGATGAAACTTTTGTTTCAATTAACGGAAACGAGTCGTTCCGTGTAAAGCGGCTCGCTACCATCCGGCAACGAATTAAAAATTTCTTCCCGTATCCCACCATAACCGGCTGCCGGCATGGTCGGGTTTACCCAGCGCCTCTACCAGCGCTTCGTACAAGCCGGCTTCCATATCCGTCAGGTCGCTCGGGAAATTCAGGCGCCGAATCATCGTTTCCGTGTCGATACAGCCGTCTTTGCTGTTGTTGATTTTAACCGGAAACAAACGCGGATAGCCCGTACGGCGCTGCTCGGCCCACGCTTCGCATCCTTCCGGGAAAAGCGCCAGCCACTTCTGCGTAATAATTTTTTCCAACTTGATTTCGTCGGAAGCCGTTTCGAGCCACGCAGGCGACACACGGCAACGGGCTTTTATGTCGTTACCGGGGTGGAATGCATCCGTATAATCGGCCGCCAGCCGGGTACTTTGCAGGTAATCGTTCTCACCCGATACATCCCACTGATGAAAAGAAGCCATCACTCCCTGGCGGTAACACGTTTCTACATCCTCCGACGTCCAGTTCCGCAAGGCCGCCTCGGCCCGCAACAACCACACCTCGGCTGCCGTCATCAGGATAGCCGGCGACGACACATCCGCATACGCTTTCGAATGGGAAGCGTACAACGTATGCGAAAAACACGTACCCTGCCGGATTCCTTTGTACCGGCCCTTCAGTTTTACCGTAACGGAATCGTTTCCGTACACGTCTTTTACCGTCACATCTTCCGGGCAAGGCTCGAAATAACGTACCCGCCGGGGATCTTCGTAGCCGTTCAGAATCGATTCCATCGAAGCATTCATATACACTTCGCCCCATACCCGGTTGATTTCGCCCAACGGATTCGCATAGCCGTTCCGGGTAGATACTTCCACCCGCTCCTGAGCTGCCTCGAATACGCCGTACTGTTGCTGCCTTCCTTTTAAAAATTCGGCTTTTGCCAATCCGGGCGCTACCGTAGCCAGCCGCATAGCCAACCGCAACCTCAGGGAATTGGCGAATTTAATCCAGCTTTCGCACTTCCCGTCCAATAAAATATCGAACGATTGCAAAGCAGCCGTTTCGGTAAGCGTTTCAACCTGCGACGACAATACCGTTACCGCCGTATCCAAATCGTTGAAGAAAGCCCGGTACGCTTCTTCCTGCGTGTCCGGACGGTAAGCCGTTTCTTTTTTACCGAAGCGGGTGTAGATTACCGGACCGTAGTAATCGGACACGCGATGCATCGTTTCCACCTTCAATACTTTGGCGACTCCGAAAAATACCGGATGTTCCTCACGCGCCAACTCTTCGAGCCGGATAATCTGCGGCAACACATAGCCGTAGGTATATTGCCAGAACGTACCGTTCCAGCCGTCCTGCAAGTTATAGTCGGAATTGGAGCTTCCCCCGTTCAGCGGCTTATAATCGTGCATATAGCCGCTGAACATGTCGGCGCTGAGGTTCTGCATAATCTGATACGGCCAGTTTTTTCCCTTGCCGAAATCGTAATTGAAATAAATGCCTTGCTGAATGATGTTCAACGGAATACCGAGGTGATTATACTCCATCTTCATCTCCTCGTCGGTAATGCCGGACTTATCGGTATTGATTTCCCTGAAATTTTCCGTACAAGCCGTAAAAATTCCGGATAAACAACCTGCTAACAAAACGAACAGTTTCTTTTTCATTTTAAAATTCGCACTTGACAGTAAAACCCATGCTCCGGGTAACCGGCATCCCGTATACTTCGATTCCCTGGTTATCGTTGCCGGTAGAAAGAACCAGGTCCGGATCGAACGGCGCTTTCTTGTAAAAAAAGAAAAGATTCCGCGCCGTAAACGCGAGTTGCACTTGCTTGAGTATCTTGCCCGCTCCGAAGGCATTTCCCGGAAGCGTATAACCGAGCGAGAATTCGCGTAACCGCACATTCGTAGCGTTATACATATAATATTCGGTTACCCCGGCGCGGCCGGATGCTACCTGCTTATAAAAGCCTTTTACATTCTCTATTTTCCGTCCTTCGAGCTCTACATAGCCGCGGTTGCGTGCTTCGGCAGTAGCTTGCGTTACACCGTATAAATCCATATCGGCTTGCGTTTGCGAAAGAATCTCCCCGCCGAACCGCCCGTCGACCAGGCAATACAACGTAAAATTCCGGTAATCGAGCGTATGGCTCCATCCCAAGGTAAACCGGGGATTGCAATTGCCCACTTTAATCAGGTTGCCTTCGCCTTCCACCTGAGGCAAACCGGTTTTGGCCCCTTCGGTTTCGTACAGGATGTTTCCCGCTTCGTCGCGCCGGAAAGCCTTGCCGTAAATATCGCCGAACGAACCGCCTTCGGTAAGTTTCATCGCATAGCTGGACGAAAAACCGCGCGGCCCGTAGATAAATACCGGAAGCTCCGGATGCAATTTTTTTACTTTATTCCGGTTACGGGCATAATTTAACGTCGATTTCCACGTGAAACGATGCGTTTTTACCGGCGTTCCTTCCACGCTTACTTCCCAGCCGGTATTTTGAATATCGCCGGCATTCACATACCGGTAAGCATATACGTCGCCCGACTGGGCGGGAAGTTTGAAAAACTGATTGCGGGTATTGGTTTTATAATAAGTAAGATTCATATTCAACCGGTTATTCAGGAAGCTCCACTCCGTACCGAATTCCCACGAGGCCGTCATTTCCGGCTTCATATCCTCGAACGGAGCCGCATCCTGCAACTGTATTTCGTTTCCCGCACCGATATGCGACGACGGATTCGTAATAAACAAAGGAATATCGTTGCCTACCTGGCTCCACATCCCCCTTATTTTTCCCAGCGAAACCCAGGCGGGCAGCTGAAAAGTGCGATTCACTATCCACGACAGGCCCGCCGAGGGATAGAAAAAACCCGACTTCTCGTGCGAAGTATACGCCAGCGTACTCGACCAGTCGTTCCGGGCCGTCAGTTCCGCAAACACCGTTTCCTTATATCCCACCTGCACATTTCCGAATGCCGATTGCTTTTGCCGGCGCGCCTCTATCTGCTGGTCGATATAAGCCGAACCGCTCATTACGATATTCGCCACGGTAAATACATTCGGATACTTCAGCGAAGCGGTTTTCGAATCGTAGCGGGTGGAGTTCAGCGTCCGGTCGTTTACGCTCGCCCCGGCGGTAGCCTGCAACGAAAAATCGCCCCATTTTTTGTTTACCAGCGCCATCACGTCGCCGTACACCAGCGATTCTTCGTAATCGGATTCGATATAACGGCCGTTCAAGCCGGCGAGTGCCGGAGCGGTAGAAGCATAAAACCGCTGGCGCACCTTATTCGCTGTATAATCCAAACTCCCTCTGGCCTGGATTTTAAGCCATTCCGTTACTTTAAAATCGGCCGAAAGCGAAAGCATCAGGCGGGTACGGCGGTCTTTACTGCGTATCCGGTTTACCACCCAGTACGGATTCTGTTCGAAATCTTGTATATCCGAATGCCAGTGCTGTACAGGCAAATTCCTGCCGGAATCGTACACTTCGAAATTCGTTTTGTATGCCGATAAATCCATTCCCCGCGGAAAACGGTACAACCCCACCAGCGGATTCATATAAAACCCGCCGGGTACCGGTGCGTTTTCCATGGTTTGCCGCATCACGCTCACATTTCCGTCCAGTTTCAGCAGATTATGGAATAACGAAGTGGTTTCCCTCAAGCTGAAATTATGCCGCGACAGGGAATGGTCGCCTACGATTCCTTTCCCCCGGGTATTGGCATACGAAAAGTAATTTTGCAACCCTTTGTTTCCCGAAGTTACCGACAAGGCCGTAATCGAAGTAAGGCCGGTACGGAAAAAGTCGCCGGCATTGTCATACGCCGGCATAACGGCCGGCGTTCCCCAACTTTCGATACCGTCGCTCACCCCGTACGTATTTTGAAATTCAGGCAGCGAAGTCGCCTTTTCAAACGTCAGAGCGGTAGAGAAACTGATTTTGTGGTCGGTTACGCTACCGCGCTTGGTATTGATAACAATTACCCCGTTCGCTGCGTTGCTGCCGTATAACGCGGCGGCAGGCGAGCCTTTCAATACGGTAATGCTTTCGATGTCTTCCGGGTTCAGGTTCGAAACGCCGTCGCCCCCGTCGCGGTTGCCGGCATCCGCAACTCCGCCGATAGCGCTGTATACCTGCTCGTTCATCGAATTGAGCACCGGTACGCCGTCGATTACGTACAAAGGCTGGTTGTTGCCTATCACCGAGCGCATCCCCCGCATCACGACCCGGGCCGATCCGCCCATGCCCGAAGCGCTTTTATCTACCTGCATCCCGGAAACCTTGCCGGTAAGCCCGATAATCATATTGGCATCTTTTACACGAACCAACTCGGTGTTTTTTACTTCCGAAGTGGCGTAAGGCAAAGCCCATTGCTTTTTCGAAACGCCCAGCGCCGTTACCACCACGTTGTCGAGCAACACGCTCTTTTCTTCCAACCTGATACGAAACACCGTTTTACCGCCGATCGGAAGCGTAACGGTTTCATATCCCACGAACGACACTACCAGGTATCCTTCCGGGTCGGCCTCGAAAGCGAATCCGCCTTCCCCGTCGGTAATCGTTCCCCGTACCGCTCCTTTCTCCGTTACATGCGCTCCGGCTACCGGAGCGCCTTGCCGGTCGGTTACCGTACCCGTTATCCGAACCAACGGCGTATCTTTACCGGAAGCCGGCGTATCCGGAAACAGCCGGCCGTTTCCGGCCGCACCGGCTACCGGAAAAAGAAGAATGGAATAGGCCACAAGAATGAATTGAAAAAAAGAAGTATGCATGATTGTATCCACCGCCAGAAGTAAAAAAATAAGGGATAGTAAAAATACCGGAAGTACGGAACCCGGATAAACACAAACCACTTTTCGTACTTCCGTATCCTATATGAAGAGCTCCCGGGCGAGCACCGCACCGGAGACAGAGGGAAAGAAGCCGGAATTTTACAAACCGAGCTCCTTAGAAATTTCCAACATCCGCCGGATCGGTTTCACCGCCTGCCGGCGAACCGCTTCGTCGACGTATATTTCCGGAATCTCGTATTTCAGGCAATTGTATAACTTTTGCATCGTATTCAGCCGCATAAAGCTGCATTCGTTGCAAGCGCACGTACTGTCGTTGGGAGGCGCCGGGATAAACTCTTTTTCCGGGCTTCGCTTGTTCATCTCGTGAATTACGCCCGATTCGGTAGCTACGATAAACTGCCGCTTATCCGACTTTACGGTATAATTGAGGAGAGCCGCGGTAGAACCTACGAAATCGGCCACCGTCAGCAACGGTTTCTTGCATTCGGGATGGGCGATTACCGCCGCTTCGGGATATTGTTTCTTCAACTCCAGTATCTTTTCGAGCGAAAACTCCTCGTGTACATGGCAGGCGCCGTCCCACAACACCATATTCCGTCCCGTGAGGCTGTTGATATAATTCCCGAGGTTCCGGTCGGGACCGAAAATTATTTTCTCATCCGCCGGAAGACTCTCCACGATTTGCCGGGCGTTCGTCGAAGTAACCACGATATCGGTAAGCGCCTTTACCGCCGCCGATGTGTTGACATACGAAATGACCGTGTGCCCGGGATGCTCGCGTATAAATTGCTCGAAATCGGAGGCCGGACAACTGTCGGCCAGCGAACAACCCGCATTCAGGTCGGGTACCAGCACCTTTTTATCAGGACACAGAATTTTAGCCGTTTCCCCCATAAAATGCACGCCGCACATCACCAGCACATCCGCCGTCGTTTTCTCGGCCCATTGCGCCAAAGCCAGGCTATCGCCTACAAAATCGGCTATATCCTGTATAGCCCCTGTCTGGTAATAATGCGCCAGGATGACAGCGTTCTTTTTTTTCCGTAACGCATCGATTTCTTTTTCCAACGAAATACCTGCCGGAACCGGTACGTCCGGATACCCAATGGATTTATTTTCGAACATGGTTCGTATTATTAGGATTACACTTCGAAATTAAACGGACCGCACAGCTTATCAACTATTTTATCCGCATGGTCAACTCTTGATATTCTATCTGTTAAGTAATTTATCAACTTCCTGTCGATAGTATGCAAAGTTAATAACTTTCTCCGGTTGGAATCCATAAATAAACAGGAAAACCACCGGAAACGGCAAGAAAAGATTTTTGTCGCCGCCCCGGCTCCTCTTTTATCCGGGGGATTACCTGTCCGGTGAACGCCGCCCCGGTTCCTTCTCTTTTCATTTTTCCACCGACCCACTCTCCGACACCCGCAACCAAAACTTTCCGGGCGGTTCGTTTCCACACCGACCGGTTTTATCAACCATCCATTATATTATATTCTTTATTTATTCTTTTAGTAATACTATTATAATGATAATAATAGCCTGTTGAAACGGTTCATACTTTTTTCCCGTTTCGCTTGTGTTTCCGGTGTCTTCGTATTCTTAACCGGCTATCCACACCCCTTCAACAGGATAACAGCCCCGTTTTTCTTTGTAATTCTTGTAGTTAGCCGGTTTATTAACTTTCGGTTGAAAACCGGCTCCCGGATAACTTTTTTTGCAGGATGCGCCGGTAACCGGTGAATATCGGGTGTTGAAACAGAACGGTAAAAAAGCCGGCGTTTTCCTTGCATACCCGGCGGAAGCATACATACCGGAAAATATTCCATATATGCAAGCTTTATTTTTCATTTTGTGTCCACTACTTATCCAACCTTTTTCAACGGCATTTCAACATACTTTTCTTACTTTTGCCTGGCGGGGCGAACCGCGGGTACGTCCGGTACCGATTAAACCGAGAGTAAAGAAGATGCGTAAACTGAAAATAACCGAATTGAACCGGCTCACGCCCGAAGAATTCAAAAGCACGTCCAAGATTCCGCTGGTCGTGGTATTAGACCATGTACGCAGCCTCAACAACGTAGGCTCCGTATTCCGTACTTCGGACGCTTTCCGGGTGGAAGCCGTGTATTTGTGCGGCATTACCGCCTGTCCGCCGAATCCCGAAATCCACAAAACAGCCTTAGGAGCCGAAGATACCGTAGCGTGGCGCTATTTTTCCGATACGTCGGAAGCGATTACGCAACTGCATGAGGCGGGTTATACCGTATACAGCGTGGAACAGGCCGAAGGAAGCGTGATGCTGGATGCCTTGCGACTGGATACCGACCGGAAATATGCCGTGGTATTGGGAAATGAAGTGAAAGGGGTGCAGCAACAGGTAATCGACCGGAGCGATTGTTGCGTGGAAATCCCGCAGTTCGGTACCAAACATTCGTTGAACGTATCGGTAACGGCCGGTATCGTTATCTGGGATTTTTTCAAGCAATTGTCAGAGCAATCCGCGCTCCACTAAGATTACGATGCGCTCGGTTTGCGCGTCTCTTCCCCTGGGGTCGTACTCGGCTTTCAGGCTGGCTCCGAACATCCCGGCGAACAGGTTCCAGAAGCCTGCCCGGAAAGCGCCCAGATAAGCTTTTACCAAATTGTACGAGCTTTGGTTGCATTCGCGGTCGATAAGCTTGATAAGCAGTTTTCCCTGGGAAAGAGTGAGCTTTTTCAACTCCGGTTTATATTGTTTGAACAGTTCTTTTTCCATTCGTTTCAGGTGCTCTTCGCGTTCTTTCTCGGTAGGGAGCGTTTCGATGTATTCGTAGGTTTCTATCAACGTTTCGTATACCATTTTGGCATACGGCAGCGTACGCTTTACGTCGCGTACCAGTTTATTGTATTTTTCCTGTTGTTTTTTGTTCTTGAATTTCATGGGTGGAAAAATCACCACCTCCCGCAGTTGTACCACCGGTATCGTATCCGTACCTTCCACGTACGCCGGCCGGTACCCTTCGGGCAACAAGTCGTTTTTTACTTTCTGTTGTGCGTTACCGTGGAAGCAAGAAAGTAAAAATACAATCATTAAACCATATAATCCTC
>DBGBSM010000058.1:0-4140 GCA_048468815.1 Parabacteroides sp. | reverse complement strand
TAATTAAGGTATGCAGGAAGAGAGCAGAAAATATAAAAAACACTATTTTTGGACGGAGTGTTTGTTATCCGGAGAGAAACTTCTATATTTGCGAAGCTTTGTTCCGAATTCGTATCCGCGAAGGAGGATTAAAAGGGAACCGGGTGAAAATCCCGGACAGACCCGCTGCTGTAAGCTTCATCCATGTACCGGGCAATACTCGAGCCACTGTTGAAAAACGGGAAGGCGTCCGGTTACAGAAGTAAGTCAGAAGACCTGCAAGGCATTTTATTTCGATAGCTTCGAGGTTTAAGCTTAAGAACAACATCCGACACAATCCGGTGCCTTTGCGCTGTGTACGTTTTCATCTCCGTGTGTTGTACCCCTGCTTCCCGGCTAACGAAACAAGCGTTCGTTTTTTAATTATTTTGCCATAATAGTTAGGAAAAGAAGCACAATGCAGTACCGGGATGAGCTCCGCGTACGGCTTGTGCTTTTCTTGCCTTATACCGGAAGTACCGTTTTTTCAAAAAAGCAGCGGAGATTTTTTCGCTATATGCCTTTGTTTTCGTTTGCCGGGGTCGCCGGCCATATTGCCGCCGACGCCGTTTTTATTGCCGCCGTCGGCGGCAAACGAATTCGGATGCATAAAAGAGCCGGTCGTTGAAGCCTTCGAAGCATATTCCGGAGTAGGAACCGGGAATACCATCTGTCAGTGTACCGATTCGCCGGGAGCGTTGTGAAATTGTTCCACGTATTCTTTGGGCGTCATCCCGAAATGTTCTTTAAAACATTTGGTAAAGTAAGACGGACTGTTAAAGCCTGATTTATAAAGAATTTCCGAGATACGGAGCTCTCCTTTACCAAGATATTGGGCGGCGCGCTTGAGTTTGATAGTGCGCACGAAGTCGTTGATCGTGTCGCCTGTAAGCGCTTTGACCTTCCGATAAACGTATTGATAAGAGTTGTCGAGATTTTCGCATAGGGCCTGGATGTTGAAGTCCGGATTCTCCAGGTTTTCTTCCACGATTTTAATCAGCTTCAGTATGAACTGGTCGTTTTCCGATTCCACCTGGATTTCAGACGGGCTCCAAAGTATCCGGTCCCGGTAAAGTTGTTGCAATTTTATCCGGGAGTCGATCAGTACTTCGATGCGTGTGGTAAGGGTTTTTACACTAAAAGGCTTGGATATAAAAGCGTCGGCCCCGCAATTATAGCTCGCTGCCCGATCCGCCTCATTGCTTTTCGCCGTTAACATGATAAAGGGAATGGGGTTGGTAAGCGAGTCTTGTTTAATCAGCTTACACAATTCGAAGCCGTTCATCCGGGGCATCATCAGGTCCGAGATGATGAGATCCGGATAAATATGCCGGATTTCTTCCAGTCCTTTTTGTCCGTCGGAAGCCGTATAAACAGCATAGGTGCTTTCGAGTACGGCTTTCATAAAATTCAGCATTTGTTCGTTATCTTCCACGATAACGATTTTCCGTAGCTGGCTCGCGGAGGCAGCAGGAGTAGCCCGTTCTTCTGCGGCTGCCGGCGCCAGGTTTGCCTCCGTCGGTTCCGTTCCGGAAGATTCGTTCCGGCAAGGCAGCACTACGGTAAACCGGCTACCGGAGCCCGGCGCACTGTTCACCCGGATTTCCCCTCCGTGTAGTTTTACATAATCTTGGGTCAGCATCAGGCCGATTCCCGACCCTTCGGCCTGTTCGTGCGGCACGTTGCCGGTTTGGTAAAAACGGTCGAAAATATAAGGATGATCTTCCGTACGGATGCCGCATCCGGTATCGCTCACCGTAATGCGTACCGCCTCTTGCCCGTTGTAGGTTCCGGTTTCGACGCGCAGGTCGATGTACCCGTCGTCGGGTGTGAATTTAAAAGCGTTCGAAAGAAGATTGTAGAAGATTTTTTCCATTTTATCGCGGTCGAACAGCATATAGATACAGGATGGATGCGATTCGAAGGTGTAGCGGATGCGCCGCTGACGAGCGTGGTCGCAGAAGGATGCGTAGATTTCCCGGCCGAACGAAACGATGTCGCCCATACTCGGGCATAGCTTCATTCGGTTGTTGTCGATTTTACGCATATCCATAATCTGGTTGATCAGGCGCAACAGCCTTTCGGCATTTTGCTTCATAATAAGCAACATCTTACGTTGACTATCGGTAGCCGCTTCGAGTAACGTTTCTATCGGGCCGAGAATAAGAGTCAACGGCGTTTTAAATTCGTGCGAGATGTTTGTAAAAAAGGCCATTTTGGTCTGGTTGATTTCCTTATACGTTTCACGCCGCATGATTTCGAGTTTCAATTCACGGGCCAGGCGCATCCGGATTCTTACCAAATACACGGTTAGTAAGCAAATGGCGGCGAACAACAATGTATAGCCGGCATACGCCAGGGGGCTCTGCCACCAGGCCGGACGTATCGAGATGTCGATTTGCGCCGGCGTTTCGCTCCAGATATTGTCCGAATTAGCCGCATGAACCCGGAAGGTATATCGGCCCGGCGGAATATGGGAGTAGGAGGCATAACTATGTTCCCCGTCGGTAGTAAGCCAATCCTTGTCGTATCCTTCCAGCTTATAGCTGTAGGTGTTGCCGGCGCCGGGCGCAAAATTTAACAGGGCGAAATCGATACGGAAGAAATTTTCGTCGTGCCGTAGCCGGATGCGGTCGCTGAATGTAACGGAACGGTCGAGAATCACTTGGCCGTTTATTCCGGTATCGGGTAAAACAGGCGTGTTATGGAGCCGGAACGAAGTGAAACGTACGGGGTAACGGCGGATGTCCACTTTTATATCCTGCGGACGGAATACGATAAACCCGCCGTAACCGCCCAGGTAAATGCGGTTGCCGGCCATGCAATTGCTGTTGTATTCTATGTCGCTTATTTTCAACTCCTGGGAAATGTCGTAAACGATTTTGTAACTCAGTTCGTAATCGAACATGATCAGCCGGCTACCGGTGGCGATCCAGATGCGGTTGGCATTGTCCGAAACAATGCTTCGAACCGAAAGGTGGGACCCGATGTCGATTGGTTCGAAATTGCCGGCATCCTGCCGGTAGCGGCATAAGCCCATATCGGTACCGATCCATGTCCGGTCGAGCGTATCGGTATGGATAGAGTAGATGCGGTTGCTGGGCAGGCTGGACGCTTCGTCGGGATCGTTTTTATATTGTACGATTGTCTGGTGCGTTTTGTTATAGCGAAAAATACCGTCGCTGGTAGTGCCTATCCAGATATTATCGTACCTGTCGGGTTCGAAATAAGGCACATCGCTGTTGTCGGACGACACGAGATTATCGATAATCATCGGTGTAAAATGCAGTTGCGTTACGTTGCCGCCGGCGTCGCGGGCAGCCCGGATGAAACAGATACCGCTACTGATATTGACGATAATATCGCCCTCGTTATCTTCTTTGATATCATACACGTATTTAAACGAAAATTTTTCCTTCCCCGTATCGACTTTCCGAAACACCTGGTGCGATTTGTCCGAATAAATCACGCCGTTGTTGGTGCCGATCCACATGATACCGTACCGGTCGACGAGTATGCGCTTGATATTATTGTGCGGCAGGATACTGTTGGCGGCGGTATACCGTCGCTTCAGTTGCATGTCGGGGCTGTAGCAGGATAATCCGTTATTGGTACCGAGCCAGATTTCGTTCCGAGTCACCGCTATGTCCGTAATCGTTTCCCGGATGGTATGCCCTTCGGCGTCGACATCGTCGATATAGTGAATATCGATCGGTCGCCGGAACCGGTTGCAACAAGCGATTCCGTAATTGGTACCGATCCATACCATCCCGTTATCGTCTTGAAACAAACAACGTACGATTTGCGCGGGAAGCGATACGGGATCGGTAATGGAGTTGCTGTAGTTGGTGAATTTCCGGTCTGTAACATCGAATACGGAAAGGCCCAGGGAAGTGCCGGCCAGCAGGTGGCGGTCGTCGTAAAAAGTAACGGCACGGACGTCGTTGCTTGCAATCGTACTGTTACGGGTGTCGTAAAGCTGTTCTTCGCGCGTTTCGGTGTCGAATACCCGTAATCCGCCCGAGGCGGCGATATAAAGCACGGACGGGTCGCCGGGCGAAGAATAGAGGCCGGATACCAGGCAGTTACCCGTTTTGTTTTCTTTACAGAGCGGAACAGGCT
>DBGBSM010000057.1:0-6641 GCA_048468815.1 Parabacteroides sp. | reverse complement strand
TGCCGAGCTTTTGAACACCTGCGCCGACCGCTGGTAAGCCGTACGCATCCAGTACAGGTAATCGCCCGCATCCATAAAGTCGTACGGCGTGTTCAGGTAGTTGAGGCCGAACTTGGCTTTCACGTTGATAGAAGTGCGGCCCGCTTTCCCGCGCTTGCTGGTAACCAGCACCACGCCGTTGTTGGCGCGCGCACCGTACAGGGCCGTGGCGCCGGCGTCTTTCAGTACCTCCATCGACTCGATGTCTTCGGGGTTGATGTCGCTCAGGTCTTCGCGTATCTGCCCGTCGATGATAATCAAGGGCGAGCCGGTGCCGTCGAGGTTGGTACCGCCGCGCAGCACGATGGTAGGAGCGGCGCTCGGATTGCCCGACGACTGGATGACGCGCAGTCCGGATACGGCGCCCGAGAGGGCTTGCGCCGGATTGGAGAACAAGCCGATGCTCAGGCTTTCTTCTTTCACGCTGGCGATGGAGTTGGTGAGCTTCGAGCGGATTTGCGTACCGCCGTAGCCGGTTACCACTATCTCGTTGAGCTGCTCCACTTCTTCCGCCATCCGGATGTTCACGACGCTTTTCCCGGCGGCAGCGGCCTGTACTTGGCGGTAGCCGATATACGAGAATTGAAGAACTACCTCTGTTCCGGATACTTCGAGGGTGTATTTCCCGTCTATATCGGTAATCGTGCCGTTGGCAGTGCCTTGTACGGAAACGTTCACCCCGATAAGCGGCTCGCCGCCGGTATCGGTTACGGTTCCCGTTATTTTCCGGGCGGCTTGTTGAAGCGCCGCTTCTTTCCGGAACAGGGCGATGTGCCGGTCGGTTATTTTATAGCCTAACGCCTTGCCGGCGAAAACCACGTCGAGAATTTCTTCTATCGGTTTGTTTTTCAGGTTAACCGATAGCTTTTCGCGGACATTCAGCTCGTTTACATTGTATACGAACGTGAATTCCGATTGTTTTTCGATGGTTTTTATCAGTTGCAGAACGGTTCCGTTTTCTATCTGCACATTCAGTTTCACGGTTTGGGAGTACGAGGCGGCCGTGGCCATTCCCATACCCAGGAACAGAAACAACAAGGTTAGTTTCATACTGTTTACGATTTTCGGTAGGGGAGGGCGGCATGCCGTTCGTTCCCCTGTGTACTTTTTTTGCGGATAAAGTACGCGGATAGAATGATTATTCATATCTTTGCTTTGTTTTTAAACGAAGATAGGCTGCGCGCCCCAGCAAAACCGGGGATGGCTTGCTTTTACGGTTGGCTCGCCCTGTCTTCACTTCGAAGTCTAACGGATTATTTACCTGGTAGTTGGTAGCTACCACGATTAAAATGATTCTGTAGTCGGAATACGGGCCGGGCATGTGTGTAGCATTCCCGGCTTTTTTTTGCGGGTTAGGTGTGTGTCATAGGCCTGAGTATTAAGGTGGAACAATCGGTTTATTTCGCGTAAATGTAAATTTCCCCTTTTACTTTCCGCCAGGTATACTTGGCCGGAACCCCGAGTACCTCCAGTATTTCGTCGAGCGATTCCTGATGGGTGAACCGGGCGGTAAACGCCTGCGTGCGCAACCGTTCGCTTTCGATGCGGATCGGTACGTTGAACGCCCGTTCCAGCGCCTCCGTAATTTCCTGTAACGTATTATTCTCGAACACAAAATCCCCTTTTATCCACGAAGCATACAAGGCGGCGTGTACGTTTTGCACCGTGAGGCTCCCGTCGGCTTTGTTGTAACGGGCTTGTTCGTCGGGCTTTAGCAGCGCATCGGGATGAGTCCCTGGCTCCGGGCCGGTGTACAAGGCGACGGAACCGTTCAGCAGGGTGGTTTCGATTTTATCCGAAGCGGGAGGCGCCGAAAGATAGAAAACCGTACCCAACACCTTTACCCGCAACCCGTCGGTTTTTACGATAAACGGATGCTCGGTGCAGGGAGTTATCCGGAACAGCGCGTCGCCCTCGAACTCCACTTCGCGGTTGCCGGCGCCGAACTGCCGGGGGTAACGCACGGTAGCCAGGCTGTTGAGCCACACCACGGAGCTGTCGGGCAAAACCACCCGTGTTTTGGAGCCCGGTACGGCCGTCACCTCCAGGTAGCTAACCGCTTCGGCCTGCCGTTCGTTCCGGAAAAGGAACGACGAAACCACCAGCAAAGCCACCGAGGCGGCGATGGCCGCATATTTCCAGAACACAGCCACACCGCCTCTTTTTTCCTTTCCGTACCGGATGCGGTGCTGTACTTTCCGGTAAATGGTATCGGCATCGGCATCGACAGGCCGGAACCGGATATGCTTCAGGTAGTAGTCGTTTTCGTTCGTATCCATCTGCGTAGCGGGCTTTATTTATAAAGATGCAGGGAGAACCGGAAAACCCTTACCCGGGATGCGCATTTTTTTTGAATGTTCCGGGGAGAGGCGTGCGATGGGTCGCGAGGTGAAGATTTACAAGCGGCCAGCTTTTGCATTCGGCTGCTCATTCGTATCTTCGCCTTCTTGCAACTCCTTACTGAGCTTGTTCTCCAACTCTTCGATCGACGGCAGCCCGGATTTGACGTCTTTAGGGAGCGCTTTGCCCAACTCATAATCCGAAATCCCTATCGGCTTGTGTACGTCGCGCAAGGCGTATTCGGCCATAATGCGGTCTTTGTTCTGGCAGAGAAGCAAGCCGATTGTTTGGTTGTCTCCTTCCCGGCAAAGCATATCGTCTACCGCCGAGCAGTAGAAATTCAGCTTGCCGATATATTCGGGCTTAAACTCGCCCCGTTTCAGCTCCACTACCAAATACCGGTGCGTAAAGGCATTGTACATGAGGATGTCGATATAAAAATCCTTTTCCGACACTTCGATATGATACTGGCTGCCCATGAAGGCGAAACCCGCTCCCATTTGCAGCAGGAACTTCTCTATATGCTCGATTAAACCTAACTCGATGTCGCGTTCGTCGTACTCGTCGGTAAAAGTCAGCATATCGAAGATATAAGGGTCTTTCAGGGTTTCTTTTACCTGCTTGGCTTGTATTTCGGGAAGGGTGGCGTCGAAATTGTTTGCCAGCGCGCCGTGAATGGTGTAATAGTCCTGATTGATGGCTTCGACCAGGAAGTCACGCGTCCAGCCGCTTTTTAAGCATTGCGTCATATACCAATATCGGGCATCGAGGTCTTTTACCTTTTGCATCAGAGCCACATTGTGCGACCAGCTCAATTGTTTGACCGGCAAGGTGATGGAATGAGCCTGCAAATGCGCAACGGCCCGTTGCGCATTTGTAAGTTGCTGATTATATTCGTTATAGAATTGAATCATTACCTGACAATTCCGTACCGAGAAGCCTTTGACCTTCGGATAATCGTTCCTTAAATCCTTGGATAACTGTTCGAGCGCGTTGTTGCCCCAGCCGATTTGTTTCTGGCTTTCGGCAAGTAATTTTCCGATGTCCCAATACATAGTAAGCATTTCTTCGTTAGCCGCGTAGATGGCCTTTTTCTGGGCGAGCGCCACCCGAGCCTTCACTTGTTTAAGCAAGGTGGCATAGTTAAAGTCGAGGTTTTGAATTTCCATTTTTTATGTTGTTTTGCCGGGGGAGGAAATAAAAGCGTCCGGGGTTTTCTTCCCGCACATCCGCCCCCTGTTCATAGCCAAGGTAAAGCCGTTCGTTCGAAGCGACTTGCCGGCAAATATACGAATAGGAACGGAATTGCGGAAATAAAATCAGAAAAACCGTACAGTCGGAGCGGGCGGCTCTTATCCCGCTTCCGCACACGAAACCCGGAATCCCAGCTTCGCCGGTACACGCTCATTCCGAATGAATTATTAAGCGGAAACGACCAACCGTTCCGTTTTTAGTTTATATTTGTAACCACACAACCGAATTGTTAACCGAGATGAAGTTCGAAACCGATATGGAACGCCGGGAACTGATATGCCGAATTTCCCGGGATGATGAAACCGCTTTCCGCCGCCTTTTCGATTCGTATTATCAAAAGCTGTTTCAGGTGGCTTTTTATTTTCTGAAGTCGAAAGAACCGGCCGAAGAAGCCGTGGCCGACGTTTTCTATTTCGTGTGGAAAAGGCGGAAGGAACTGCCGGAAGTAGCCGATATGGACGCTTATTTGTATATATCGGTCAAAAACCAATCGCTTCAATACCTGAGGCGCCCCGCTCTTTTCGGTACGGCTCCCGCCGAGCTATACACCCTCGAATGGATTCCCGACTCCGATAATCCGGAGCGCACCCTGCTCGACCAAGAATACAAAGACCTGATTCAAAAAGCCATCGACTCGCTTCCCTCCAAATGCCGGGAAGTATTCCGGCTCGTTTTTTCCGACAAGCTGAAACACAAGGAAATCGCCGCCCTGCTCGATATTTCCGAAAAAACGGTCGAAGCCCATATCGCCAAAGCCTACGCCCGGATAGCCCGGTACGTAAACCGGAAATACGACGATACCGACCGCACGCGCCGCCTGCTTTCCGTGTTTTTTTAAGCCGCAGGCCGCCTGCTGCCGCTTCCCCTCTACAGCATTCGCACCTCGTGCGCCAGGATAGCCGTATAAAAAATGGCGACCAGGCAGCACATAATAAACAGCAACCACTTCAGTACCCGCGGACTCGGTTTCGTTTGCTTGTCGAGGTTGGAGCGGATATACTGCCTGAAAAAAATATACAAGGCCGGAAAGGCGCTGGCCGTCAGCAGCAAATCTTCCGGGATACGGAAAAAATACACTTTCGGCAGCCCCACGAGCGCCCAATGGCAAACGAACAGCAGGATGAAAATATTGACCCGTTTCGAAAACGCCAGCAGCAGCCCGATGGTAAACACGGCCACCGTGCACGGCATCACCAGGAAAGTCATTTCCGGGAAATGCATCCCCCGCGCCAGCGAAACCAGCGGATACACGAACGGCACCAGGCAAAGCGCCGCCGACAACTTCCCGTTCCGGTAAGTCCGTTCGAAGGTAGTGTACCGGGTGCACAGGTCGAACAGCCATACCAGCGCCATAATTCCCCAGAACAGCGCCAGCAACGTGTTGTAGCTGCGTTGTTCGCAATACACCATATAATATACTACGGCAATCCAGGCGTTGATAAAAACCAGGTACAGCTTCATGGCGAGCTTTACGGCCGGCGCCGGTTTGCGGTACAGCAACACGGTAAGCACGATTCCCGCCGCCACGATACCGAGCTGGTACGGCCAGGTATGCAGGTTATACTGCGCAATGGTATTCCAGAAAGTCTCCATCGTATTTTATTTTTTGCGCCGGGTGAGCGAAAACGCCTTCCGGCTGAACAGGAACATCGGTACGGTAGCCCCCACCGCCAGGGTGAATATGGCGCTCGCCGCCACCACGCCGTTCAGGAACATTTCCTGCATGTAATGCTCGCCTACCGCCGGGTTGTTCAGGTTCTGCAAGAACATCGTCAGGGCGAACACCGTTTTGTAAGCGTACATGCCGGGTACCATCGGCAACAGCGCCGGAATGGAAAACACCGTCATCGGGCAAAACGTAAGCGCCCCCACCCACAGGCTGCCGAACCCGATGGCGAGCGAGGCGAAGAAACAGGCGGTGGTAATGTCTACCCCGGCGTAAGTCATCAGGCAGAAACGCAGGGCGTGCCCCACGGCCGCCAGCAAGGCGATGTAGGGGAATGCACGCATGGGCGGGTCGGAGATAGCGCCGAACCCGATAGCGGCCACGGCGGCGAAAAAGCCGTCGGCGAGGATGGCGGTAAGTATCATAGCAAGCTGTTTTTAACCATCAATAACGTAAACGACAAGCCCACGGCAATGCAGATAACCAAGAGGAACGAGTGCACCAGCCGCGAAATGCCGATCAGGATATGCCCCTCCACTACGTCGATTACCCCGTTGATAAGCGGTACGCCGGGAATCAGGAACAGTACGCTGGTACCGATGGCGATGTCGGCGGTGGTATCGAAGATAAGCGAAACGGAAGCGTAGAGGGAAGCCACGAAAGCGGAAACCACAAAAACGATAAAGTGGTTGATGCCCCGCTTCTGCATTTGCTGCCGGGTGAAAAAACCGAGCACGGTGGCCGAGAATACGATGCCTACCGCCGTTAAGTCGCCCCCGAAGAGCCGGCAAAAAGAAGCATTGGCGAACCCCACGAGAAACAATACGAAGATGGGGTCGATTTTCGGTTTGGCCACGATGCGGGCGTACTTTTCGCGGATTTCGGCCAGCGTAAGCCGGTTATCTACCGCTTCCCAGCTCAGAGCGCTGAGGTCGGCGTTCAGCTCGAAGCTGATGGGGTAGGCAGGGAGGTCGATTACTTCGGTATACGCCTCGTTGCGCTCGTTTTCGTACACGGTGAGCACGATGGTTTTTTGCGAGGTAGTCATCCGGATTTCCGCGCCGAGCGCCTGCCCGATTCGTTTGGAGTTGCGCACCACCCGCGAGGTATGTACGCCCGAGCCTAACAGCCGGGTGGCGTATTCGGAGATGAAGCGGGCTATTTCTTTTAAATCGTCGTTCGTTTTCATCGGGTTTTGTTCGGTCGTTGCCGGGGTAGGGGTACCGGAAACGGAGTGCAAAGGTACGATAAAACGGCGGAAAAACCAGCAAAAGCAACCGGGATATTTCACAGGCCGGCGAATGAACTATTCCGCTTTTCCGGCTGTTACACAGGTAACTAT
>DBGBSM010000056.1:0-2166 GCA_048468815.1 Parabacteroides sp. | reverse complement strand
GAGCGGTACACATCCATCACGCCGGCCAGGTGCTTCTGGAAACGTTGCTCCGTTTCGGCAATCGCTTCCGGGTCGCCGCCGTACATGAATTTATACGGTTCGAAATCCACCGCTTCGATGAGGTTGTCTACTTTCCGGATGGGCATTTTGTTGATAGCGGCCTCCATTACGGCGTATTCGTCGTCTTCTTTTTCGCACAGGATGGAATCCTTGTCGTACGAAAGGATGGAGAAGTTATTCCGTTTGCCTTCGCGGTAAAGGTAGGGAAGAAGTTGCAAGTCGAGCTTTTTGCGGAAGATGAGCTCGCCGGTTTTGCAGTTCTCGATGCGCCCGCCGTTGAATGCCATGATATAGCCGCCGAAGTTCTTCAGTTCCAGCGCTTCGGCCAGCGGAACGATTCCCTGGGTGGGACGCCCGGAAGCCAGTACGATTTGAACACCCATGTGTTGCGCTTGCAGCAACGCGTTCCGGGTACGCGGGGTGATTTCCTTTTGGTCGTTTGTTAGTGTACCATCAATGTCGAGTACCAATAGTTTATACTTCATCTTCGGTGCGTTTTGATTTATCTACAAAAGTAAAATTTTTTCCGGATAAATAAGGGGTGGTGGGGGAACAATTGTTATCCGGAGCGGCAAAACGGCGTTACCCGGAGGATATGCCGCCACCGGTAGCAAAGCGAATAAACACGCAAACAGGAGCAGGAGCGGCGCTTTTTATCGTTGCCTGCCGGAGGTAAAACAGCCTGCCGGGGGTGAAACAGTTGTTTCATGCAGAAGAAACTTTTGTTTCATGCACAAGAAACAACTGTTTCATCAGCATGAAACAAAAGTTTCACCCTACGGCGAGGTGCGGAACGATACCGGGTATTACCGATAAGCTTTTACGTCTTTTCCGGTTTCGGAGCCGTCCGTTTCCGTCGGTGTGTCTTCGTGCCCGGTTTCCGGTGTTCCCTTTTTGTCAGAAAGTATGGTTGCCGCCCGTAACTCCGTATACCTCGGCCGTTACGTAGCTCGATTCGGGCGAGGCGAAGAATACGTATACGCCGGCAAGTTCGGCCGGTTGTCCGGCCCGTCCGAGCGGCGTGGTGCTGCCGAATTCTTTCAGTTTTTCGGGCGGTTGGCCGCCGCTTACCTGCAAGGGCGTCCAAATCGGGCCCGGAGCCACCGCATTTACCCGGATGCCTTTCTTAGCCAATTGCTTGGCCAGTGCCCGGCTGAAGGCCATAATGGCAGCCTTGGTAGCCGCATAGTCCAACAAAAGTTCGCTGGGACGGTACGCCTGTATGGAGGTGGTAGTAATGATGGAAGCTCCGGCAGGCAGGTACTTGAGTGCCGGTTGCAGAATCCAGAACAGGGAGAAAACGTTTACCTGGAACGTTTTGACTAACTGCTCCGTCGAAATGTCCTCGAAATTCTTCACGGCCACCTGTTTCCCGGCAACGAGGGCGATGATGTCGAGGCCGCCCAGTTGCTCGTGTGCTTTTTCTACCAACTGCTTGCAGAAATTCTCGTCGCTGATGTCGCCCGGAATCAGTACGGCCTTCCGGCCGGCTTCTTCAATGTATTTCTTTACTTCCTCGGCATCCCGTTGTTCTTCGGGAAGGTAATTGATGGCTACGTCGGCTCCTTCGCGGGCGTAGGCGATGGCGGCGGCGCGGCCTATACCCGAGTCGCCCCCGGTAACCAGGGCTTTCCGGCCTACCAGCTTGCAGCATCCCCGGTAACTTTCTTCCCCGCAATCGGGCTTCGGGTGCATATCGGCTTGCAGCCCCGGAGCCGGTTGTTGTTGTACTTCGTATCCCCCGTTGTAATATTGGGTGAGGGGATTCGGAATCTGAGTATCTTTCTTATTTTCCATATCTCGTTTGTTTTATATGTCGTTACAGGATAAAAACAAGCCGTAATTTCTGTTTGTTTTTTATTTAACTGATAATTAGTGTTTTAAACAGGAATAACGGAATGCTGCCGGTCCGAACGGAATTTATCCCCCGGGGAGCCGTCGGAGCGTGGGTGACGCGGCTTGTCGGGTCGGCGTCTTATTTTTTCGTTTTCTTTTGCATGCAGTTGAAAATAATGTAGTACTTTTGTGTTGTAAAACATGTTTTAAACGAAAAGAAAATGAAAAGGCTCGTGATGCGCTGTTTGGAAACAGTGGGAAAACATCTGT
>DBGBSM010000055.1:0-4510 GCA_048468815.1 Parabacteroides sp. | reverse complement strand
TTCGAATACTGGTCAAAAATAAAGACGTTTTAAATGCCGTGTATAACCCTATTTAAAGCCTGTTTAAACGGGGTTATTATACCGATATAATATTATATCGGTACATGCTTAAAGATTTACATTAACTACTTTGTATTGTATATTCGAAACCGTCCCCTGAAACGTATCCGCGCCACCTACAGCCCGTCCGATTAACAGCCGATTCCCTTGCGCCGCCGGAACCCAGCCCGTAATATCGAAATCCCAAAATAAAATTCCATTCACATAGCCTCGCAAGGTATCTTGCCGCTTCTCTATTTTAATCGTATAATCCTTACCTATTTCGTTTTGCAGGTAAGTCTCCCCCGATATTTCCCAATTCCTGCCATCGTTGTATCGCAAACATATACCGTGTGTAGAGCGCCCAACGAGGTTTATTTGCCAGCTTTCTAAATAACTGCCGGTTTCTGCCGGTGGTGCCGATAGAGTTCCGAATAAAGTAATAAGGTAGTATCGTCCAATTTTCTGATTCTGGTTAATCGTTATGGAGTAATCGAAATCGGTATAGGCAGCGTTAAAACAAGGATAATCAGCCGATAAGATATAGGAGGCGTCGGCGGAGAATAAGAATTTATCGGACGAAAGCGTATCGACAGCGTTATAAGACAGCCCTAAATCGGAGGCGACGTTTACAGGACGGCCGGAGCCGTCAGGTGCAACTTTCCAATCTTTAAAAAACAGACTTCGGAAATCTTCTACCATATCATCATATGCGTCTCGGATAGCTGCTTTGGGCAGAATTTTATTGTATAACCTTACGGCAAACAGCCTCTCCTCGCTAAATTCGCCCGCCGCTTCGTCTACCCCGTAGGTTAAACTGCCGGTCGGTTCTTCTTTCTCGTACACCCCTGTCCGCGCGGAAACATATTCGTCCGAATCTGTCATATACCCCTCCGATGTTATAGCCCTTACAGTCGATTTGCAGGGTTTTGAAAGGCCAGATATATAGGCGGTTTCGAGTTTTAGCTCCGGGGCGAATGCGGAATAAAGAACGTCTCTTTTACAAAACCCGCTCCAGCCCGTCTCGGAATTGTCGCGTACATCGGCGAACAGCAGAATTGTAAAATCTTTACCCAGCAGAAAATCGTGTGTGTGTATATACATACCTATTCCGCCCAATCGCAACCCCAAGTCTGCATCCCAACCGCCATAGTAATTGTGCCGCGAATTGACAATAATAAAATCTAACCCGTTGCCAGTTGTATCCCGTACAATGTCTGCGTAGTCGTAGTTTGAACCGATGAAATCCCAAGCCGCCAGCAGGCTGGCGGCCGGGTCGGGAACGGCCGGTCTTTTTGTTGGCGCGTCCCCAAACCGAACCCCGGACAGCGGACACGAAATGTCCGCCCCAGAAAGGTTTATACTATTCAGCTGTGCTTCCATCTTGCAATACATATATATTAGTGGGTTCACTCCCGATTATACACAACCGTAAGTATTGCCCGGGCACGACACCTGTTATACCCTTCTCCACAATAAGCCCGTCCGTGTTGGGGTTTAAGAGGCATTCGGGAATAAAATTATCCCCTGTAATACTTCGTTCCAGCATTATTTTTCCCGGTGTCGAGAACTCGACCCGGAACACTATATTACTACCCGTCGCCTGTACCGGGTCGGAATAATATTGTTCCCCCTGCTTGTTAAAAACTATTGCTACCATTATCCTACTGAGGTTTTAAATCCTATGATTCCTATAATTTGTACATCGTTTTTCGGGTTAGTAACCTTTCTAATGGCTATACCGTTAAAACTGAACTGTGAAACCTCATTGAACGCATCGCCCTCCCGGCCGAGGTAAAAGGTCGTATCGAGTCGGCTTATTAATGCGGTGTGCCACGGGGTGTAGGAATATGGCCCCACCCGGTAAGATATTATTGCAAAATCTACGTATATCGGAAATTCGTATGCCTGGTCGTATTCTATCCAGCCCGCCTTAAAGGATGGGGGGGTCATTACTATATCCCACAGATCATCGCTAAAAAATTGATGATCCTTATCTGTCTGAATCATACTCGCTGGGTGTTTATCCGGGTGTACGTATTTGTTTGCACCCGCTTCAATGCCGTTTAATTTGCTTTGCATGGTAGGAATAAGAGCGATGTTTTCTACACCGTAATTCGTCGTAAAACGGTGAGTAGCATCCTCTACTATTATGCTTGCCGGGTGCGTCGCCGGGTGTACATATTTCCCGGCTCCGGCCTCTATACCGTTTAGCTTGGAGCGTTCCGCGTCAGTAAAGAAACGGTGCATCGCGTCTTCTACTATCACGCCTGCCGGGTGCGTCGCCGGGTGAACATAATTATTTGCACCGGCTTCGATACCGCTTAATTTCGTGCGCTCCGCGTCGGTCATAAAGCGGTGCCCGGCATCCTGAATAATGTCTTTAAACCGCACCGCACCGGCTTCCGTTAATTCCAGGTAGTCGCCGCCTTCCGGCCGGATGGTCGACACGGCGGCCCGGTAATCGTAGGCAATCGGCTTTACCTTATTATCTGCATACGCACGCTCGACAACCGAATGCGTAAGGGTAAAATACACCGGCAATACAATGCCGGCGATACCGGAGAAAGGCACCGTCTTATAAACCGGGTTGCCTTCCGCATCCGCACCTGATAGGCCCAGCAAACCGGCCGAAATATCCCACGCTCCGTCCTCGTTTGCCGTAGGAACACACCCTTTAATAACACAGTTCCCGTACTCTGAAAAAAAGCCTTCGAGCGCCCGCAGCGGCTCCGCCTGCAATTCGATTAAATCCTCGCCCGCCCATTGCCGGACGCCCGGTTTTTGTACATGTTCTTTCATTCCTGAATCATTTTATATCTGGTCAATACTTGTTTATATTTTTCGATTTCCGAGGAAATCAGCTTAATATCCAGCCCTTTCGGGATATACACGATAAAATCGGCCTCGTCGAACTTATCGCGTATTTCGTTTTCCAGCGGCACGGAGCGGAGCGCATTTTCACCGGCCAGACCGAACTGTGGCCACATGGTGCGCCCCTCGCTTATCAGCCCCACCGGCAGCAACCCGTTGTTAAACGTAACGATTTTGATGCTTATCGGCTCGCGATATTTCTTACGCAGGTACCCTTCGAGTACCTTTACCTGCGAGTTGACGTTTACCAGCATCCGCCAGGTGTCCCGCCAGCCTGCGAAGAGATTAAACAGTATTTGCAACGGATAGAGGAAAGCGCCCAAGAGTGCAAGGCGTACCGGTTGCCGCTTATGCGGCGGCAATAACTGCCGGGTGAGATTCTTAAAGTTTATCCGTATGTTCATCGTTTTAGTTCTCTTATTGATTTTAAAGTGATTACGCTCTCTGTATCGTATTCGAAATACCCCGATTCCAGTTCCGCATAAATCCCTACCGGGGTGAAATCTGTGTCGGTTACTCCTTTCCGCTCCAGCGAAACAAGATTGCAGGTTACCACCCCTTCCGCATCCATCACCGCGTCGATAAAACGTTGTTTATAAATCATCGAATCAAAGCCCAGCGATGCCTTGAAACTGTCGAGCGCCTTTATTACATTTTCCTCTACAAGGGTATTCGGCACCGCCGGATCGAAGTATATTTCTATTTCGTACCGGAGCAAGTCGGCATTCGTCGATACGACGTTCGTGTCGACCCCGGCAAATTTGATTGCGTCGATGTACGACGCAAAATTGTACAGCTCTTCCGGAGCAAGCGGAACAATCTTGCCGGCATTGTCCCGTTTGGCCGCCTTAATCGCCAAACGGTTTTTCTCTTCCGCAATGGCGACTATTTTAACGATTTGCGCCTCCGGGTCGTTCGCCTCGTAGTACAACATCGCCTTCGATTCGTCGAAAACGAGTTCGTGCCCGTTCTGAAACCGGTAACACATCTCGGCATACCAGCGTGTGGTGCCGGGCGTGATTTTATCGGTCGCCGTGTCGATTTCCTTCCGGAAAGCGTCGAGAATTAGTTCGAACGTGTGTACTGCTAACGCGAAAACATACGTCCATAGGCGCCATTCCGCGACTTTCGAAGTCGACAGCGTTAAGCCGGTCTGTTCCTGGACGGCGGTTATAATTTCTTCCTGTATTGCTTTAATCGTTCGTGCCATAGTCTAATAAATCAAAGGTTGTTACCTCTTTATCCATTTCCCGAGTTGCGTTTTTACGGATTAGCCGGCTATCGGTGTCTATTCGGATTATGCTTCCCGGTTTCAGCGCCAGGTCGGGATAAAAATCTGTATTCCCGGCGGCGTCGATGCCGGCGCCCGTTTTGGCGCGGCCGTCATTCGCAAGCTCCGGGTTATTGCTTAGGATTTCGCCTACTGCCTCGCATGTGCCGTAATACATTACAGCCAGGTCGAAAAGCGTTTGGTTCGCTATTGTTCTAATCTCCTTCATAATACGCCTCCGTTTCGTTCATACTGACTTTCGTTACTTTCATGCCGTCGCGCGTAAATTCTTTTCTTACCGCCCGATAAAAGTTTTCTGGTTCGGTA
>DBGBSM010000054.1:0-2800 GCA_048468815.1 Parabacteroides sp. | reverse complement strand
ATCGTAAGTCGGTCTTGTCTGTCTCGCCTTATCCAGCATCCGGTTTCGGAATGCCTGGAACAAATACCCCTTCCAATGTCCGATAACAGGCGCCTGCGCTTTTTCCTGGAACAGCTTTACGAATACATCCTGTATTACATCCCGAACCAGTTCCTTGTCTTCCGTCAGCTTCATGCCATACCCATATAAGAGCGGGAAGTAATACCTGTACAGTTGTCCGAAGGCGGCTTTGTCTCCGTCCAGTCCTGCTTTCCATAGCGCTATGTCATCTTCACCCGGTATCATATATAGTATTCATTTATAGGTTAATCCGGTTTAACGAACCGCATATATCCCTGCAAATCTAAAAAATCTTTTTATAAAGCTATCTTAAGTGAGTACTTTTTGTTTTCCGGTACGTCATCCCTTTAAAAGCCCTTATAATCATGCCGGGAAAAAAGAAAAACGAGATAAGGAAAGAAATGCGGGAAATGGCCGACGCTCTTATCGACGCGGTACATACCTCCGAGCAAGTGGAGAACGAGTGGGTCGAAGGCTCTTTGTCGGAAGTCGAAGCGCGGTTGTTCGGGCGTCCGGCCATTTCGGGCTTGCGTCTGCGGCTATTCCGGATTGCAGCCGCGGCTGCTTGTATCGCTATCCTGTTGTCGGTTACCCTTTACTTTATGCAGACGGATAAACCAAGAAGCTCCGACCTGTCCGCAGTTCTTTTGAACGAAGAAGTTATATCCGGCGTCGATTCGGAAAATATTCTGTTGATTACCTCTACCGATAGCCTCGACTTGCAGAAAGAAGCCTCCATCCGGTACCGTACCGACGGCTCCGTTTCCGTAAACGACCGTACCGTTGCCGCCCGAACCCGGGCCAGCGAAGCAGAACCCGTACTCAACAAGTTGATTGTTCCGAACGGGAAAAAAGCCGAACTGGCGCTGTGCGACGGAACCCGGATACAGGTAAATGCCGGCAGCCGCGTAATTTATCCTGCCGTATTCGGTAAGAAGTCGCGCGAGATTGCTATCGAAGGAGAGGTTTTTCTGGAGGTAGCCAAAGATGCCGCCCGTCCTTTTATCGTTAAAGTAAACGGCTTCGAGGTAAAAGTGCTCGGTACTACCTTTAATATATGTGCCTATAAAACGGATAGCGAAGCGTCCGTGGTACTGGTAGAGGGCAAGGTGGAAGTGAAAACGGCGCATAACGAAACCGTTGAGCTCCGGCCCAATCAGTTGGTTGCGATTACTCCGTCGGGAACCCGGCGTGAAGAGGTGAGGGTAGACGAATATATCTGTTGGAAAGACAACATCCTCTGGCTGTCGGGACGCAAGGCGGGCGACGTGCTGGATAAACTGGCGCGCTACTATGGAACAGCTATCGTGTTCGATCCGCCGGTGGCCGGGTTGGTATTGCAAGGCAAGCTCGATTTGAGCGGCTCGCTGACGGATGTGCTCGATATGATGAGTCTTTCGCTGTCATTGGAATATTTCATCGATGAAAATAATACCGTAACGATCCGTATGAAAAACATGTAAAAAAAATTGCCTATGGAAAAAACCGGATAAAAAAGAAGAGCCGGATAATACTGCCATATTATCCGGGCTCGCAAACAGTGTCTTATTAAGTGGGTGTTCATAATAAAACGTACAAATATATGAAAAATAAAAGAGAAACCTTTTCTCATAAGCCTGATTTTGTTAACCGGGTCTTTGTCTGCTTGTTTATTTGCTGTTTTTGGCTTACTGCCGCCCGGGCCGCCGGCGAATCCGCGGTGCTTGCGCTTCCTGCCTCCGATAGTACGGTAGGCGCCGTACTGAAGTATATCGAGAAAAATACCGGTTATGTGTTTATGTACGAGGACGCGAAAATCGACCTCGACCGGAAAGTGCATTTCCCGGAAACGAATCAGTCCGTAGAGAAGATATTGGATAGGGTTTTTGCCGGAACGGATATGGCGTATGCCATTAAAAACCGGCAAATCGTGATTTACCGTAGCGGTCGGGCCGGAGGCAAAAACCAGCCGGCGCCGCAACAAAATACGCGGAAGGTAACCGGTGTGGTGAAAGACCAGGCGGGGCTGCCTTTAATCGGCGTCAACGTCGTAGTAAAAGGCTCTACGATAGGTACCGTTACCGACCTCGACGGATTGTATACGCTGGGCGGAATTCCGGCCGATGCCACTACTCTCGTGTTTTCGTTTATCGGGTATGTTCCCCGTGAAATATCGATTAATGGCCGGTCCGTACTGGATGTGAAACTGTCCGAAAACGTGGAGCAGCTCAACGAAGTAGTGGTAACCGGCTACGGCGGTACGCAAATCCGCTCGAAGCTCACCAACTCCATCGCCAGTGTGAAAGAAGAAAGCCTGAGCATCGGCTTGTTCTCCAATCCGGCGCAAGCCCTCTCGGGTGCCGTATCCGGATTGCGCGTCATCCAGTCGTCGGGCAATCCGAGCGCTGCACCTACCATCGTGCTGCGCGGCGGTACCAACCTCGACGGCACCGGCTCGCCCCTAATTATCATCGACGGGCAGATGCGCGAAGACCTGAGCGACATCAACCCCGAAGACATCGAGTCGATGGAGGTACTGAAAGATGCCGGCGCCACGGCCCTGTACGGCGCGCGCGCCAACAACGGCGTGGTGCTGGTTACCAGCAAGCGCGGGAAAGCCGGCCGCACTTCTATCAACGTGAAAGCCAAGTTCGGCCTCAACTACCTGAACACGCCGTACGACTTTATGGATGCGGGCGATTACCTGTACTGGATGCGTACGGCTTACCAGCGGTCGGCGCAGGTGTTCAAAAGCTCGGCA
>DBGBSM010000053.1:0-35750 GCA_048468815.1 Parabacteroides sp. | reverse complement strand
TTGCTCGACGGCATTTGTCCGGAATGCGTGGAACTCAACTTCAAAACCTGTAACTGCAAGGCCGCCGAGCTCATCGGTATCCTCGCCGATTATATAAAAGGAAAGGGCGCCGATGTAGCCAAGTGCTTCGGCTCGGTTAATTTCGACCCGTTCCGGAAGATGCTGGTAAAAGGGCGCGACGTAGAAAACTGGGTGGAAAAGGCGGCTGCCGTGCTCGAAGCCGGCCGGGCCCTCCCGCGTTACCGCGTACTGGCTGTCAATGCTTTTCTTTTTAACAATGCCGGTTCGTATATTACACAGGAACTGGGGTATGCCCTGGCTTGGGGGAACGAATTGCTGGCCAAGCTGACCGACGCCGGTTTCCCGGCCGACGAAGTAGCCAAGAAAATCAAGTTCAACTTCGGCATCGGAGCCAACTATTTCCTCGAAATCGCCAAGTTCCGCGCCGGACGCTGGCTGTGGGCCGAAATCGTAGCTGCTTACAACCCGCAGTGCCAGCGCGATTGCGACAACAGCAAGCCCGACGGATTGTGCCGTTGCGCCGCCAAGATGCAGGTACATGCCCAAACATCGCAGTGGAACATGACGATTTACGATGCGCATGTAAACTTGTTACGCTCGCAAACCGAAGCCATGTCGGCCACCCTCGGCGGAGTGGATTCGGTAACGGTTCGCCCGTTCGACGAAGTGTATAAGAAACCGGATGATTTCTCCGAGCGGATTGCCCGCAACCAGCAATTGCTGCTGAAGGAAGAATGCCATTTCGATAAGGTGGTCGACCCGTCGGCCGGTTCGTATTACATCGAGAACCTCACGGTATCGGTGGCCGACCAGGCCTGGAAGATTTTCCTCGAAGTAGAGGATAAAGGCGGTTTCTATGCAGCCGTGAAAGCCGGCGACGTACAAAACGCCGTGAACGAGGCCTCAGCCAAACGAAAAGCCGCTGTGGCTACCCGCCGCGAAATCCTGTTGGGTACCAACCAATTCCCCAACTTTACGGAAACGGCCGCCGGCAAGATTGAAAAAACCGAAGGATGCACTTGCGGATGTAATGCCGAGAAAACCATCGTACCCCTGAATTTCGACCGGGGCGCCAAGGAATTCGAAGACTTGCGCCTGGCAACCGAAAAGAGCGGCAAAACGCCGAAAGCGTTCATGCTTACCATCGGCAACCTGGCTATGCGCCTGGCCCGCTCGCAATTCTCGTGCAACTTCTTCGGTTGCGCCGGATATAAGGTAATCGACAACCTGGGATTCGATACGGTGGAAGCCGGTGTGGAAGCCGCCATGGAAGCCGGCGCCGACATCGTGGTGCTCTGCTCGAGCGACGACGAATACGCCGAGTTGGCTCCGAAAGCGTTCGCCGCGCTGAACGGCCGTGCACAGTTCGTAGTGGCCGGTGCGCCCGCTTGTATGGACGAACTGAAGGCGAAAGGCATCGACCAGTTTATCAACGTTCGTTCCAACGTGCTCGAAACGCTGAAGGCATTCAACCAGAAATTAAATATTAATTAAACACAGAGACATAAATTGAACACAGAGATACAGAGACACAGAGTTTTATAAGATTGAATCAGACAGAATGAACAGAGAGCGATATAACGATATAACCGGTACGGTAATCGGTGCGGCGGTGGAAGAGTTGCTCGATATACATGAAGTCCAACTGGTTACTTATTTGAAACTTTCTAATAAAAAACTCGGGTTGCTTATAAATTTCAATGTGCCTGTATTGACAAAAGGTATCAGACGACGTATTAACGGAATACTATAAGCTCCGTGTCTCTGTGACTCTGTGTTCTAATAATCAAGATTATGAGACCAGATTTTAAAAATATAGATTATAAATCCGCCGGATTCGCTACCGCCAACGTAGCCGAATGGGCAACCGCCAACGGCATCGAAGCCGATTGGAAAACGCCGGAACACATCCAGGTAAAACCGGTTTACACGAAAGAAGACCTCGAAGGCATGGAGCATTTGAATTATGCTTCCGGCATTCCTCCCTATCTGCGCGGCCCGTACAGCGCCATGTACCCGTTGCGTCCCTGGACGATCCGCCAGTACGCCGGGTTCTCCACCGCCGAAGAATCGAATGCGTTCTACCGCCGTAACCTGGCTTCCGGCCAGAAAGGGCTGTCGGTTGCCTTCGACCTTCCCACCCACCGCGGCTACGACGCCGATAACGAACGGGTGGTGGGCGACGTGGGTAAAGCCGGCGTATCCATCTGCTCGCTCGAAAACATGAAGGTGCTCTTCGACGGCATTCCCTTGAATAAGATGTCGGTTTCCATGACCATGAACGGAGCCGTGCTGCCCGTGCTGGCCTTCTATATCAACGCCGGCCTGGAGCAGGGCGCCAAACTCGAAGAAATGGCCGGTACCATCCAGAACGACATCCTGAAAGAATTCATGGTGCGCAACACCTATATCTATCCGCCCGAATTCTCGATGAAGATTATCGCCGACATCTTCGAGTATACTTCGCAGAAGATGCCGAAGTTCAACTCGATTTCCATTTCGGGTTACCACATGCAGGAAGCCGGCGCTACCGCCGACATCGAAATGGCTTACACGCTGGCCGACGGGATGGAGTACCTGCGTGCCGGTATCAACGCCGGCATCGACGTGGATGCGTTCGCTCCCCGGTTGTCGTTTTTCTGGGCCATCGGCGTAAACCACTTTATGGAAATCGCGAAGATGCGCGCCGCCCGTATGTTGTGGGCGAAAATCGTCAAGAGCTTCGGCGGCAAGAATCCGAAATCGCTGGCCTTGCGTACGCACTGCCAAACCTCGGGCTGGTCGCTTACCGAGCAAGACCCGTTCAACAACGTAGGCCGTACCTGTATCGAGGCGATGGCCGCCGCGCTGGGGCATACCCAGTCACTGCATACCAACGCGCTCGACGAAGCCATTGCGCTGCCTACCGACTTCTCGGCGCGTATCGCCCGTAACACGCAGATTTACATCCAGGAAGAAACGAAAGTTTGTAAGGAAATCGACCCGTGGGCCGGTTCGTACTACGTGGAAACGTTAACGAACGAGCTGGCGCACAAGGCTTGGGCGTTGATTCAGGAAATCGAAAGCATGGGCGGCATGGCGAAAGCCATCGAAACCGGCCTGCCGAAGATGCGTATCGAAGAAGCGGCGGCCCGTACGCAGGCCCGTATCGACTCGGGCGTGCAAACCATCGTCGGGGTGAACAAGTACCGGCTGGACAAGGAAGCGCCCATTGACATCCTCGAAATCGACAACACGGCGGTTCGCCAGGAGCAAATCGGACGGTTGAAGGAGTTGCGGGCCAACCGCGACGAAGCGGCTGTTCGGCAGGCATTGGCCGATATTACCGAATGTGTGCGCACGAAGAAGGGCAACTTGCTCGAATTGGCCGTAAAGGCGGCCGGGCTTCGCGCCTCGTTGGGCGAAATCTCGGATGCCTGCGAAGAGGTGGTAGGTCGTTATAAAGCAGTAATCAGAACTATATCAGGCGTGTATTCATCAGAAACCAAGAAAGACGCCGACTTCGTAAAGGCTTGCGAGTTGGCTGAGAAGTTTGCGAAGAAAGAAGGTCGTCAACCCCGTATCATGATTGCCAAGATGGGGCAGGACGGGCACGACCGCGGTGCGAAAGTGGTAGCTACCGGCTATGCTGACTGCGGCTTCGATGTGGATATGGGGCCGTTGTTCCAGACGCCGGCCGAAGCGGCTCGTCAGGCCGTGGAGAACGATGTGCACGTATTGGGTGTTTCGTCGTTGGCTGCCGGCCATAAAACGTTGGTGCCGCAGGTAATCGACGAGTTGAAGAAGCTCGGTCGCGAAGACATCCTGGTAATTGCCGGCGGCGTTATCCCGGCGCAGGATTACGACTTCCTGTATAAAGCCGGCGTAACGGCTATCTTCGGCCCCGGTACGAACGTATCGAAATCGGCCAGCCAGATTCTGGAAGTGTTGCTGGGCGAATAAGCATTCGCCGAGCGGCCGTAACGAAAGTGAGCCCGGTTCCCTGCATGCGGAACCGGGCTTTTGTTTTGCCGGAAATGCCTGTATGCAGGGTGCCGAACCGTTTCGAATGGAGCTGCCGTGTCTCCGGGTTGCTTTGTATAAAAAGAAAAATTAAATTTGTGCACACGAACCATGAAGAACACAACCCCTTTTTATACTATTTATGGAAATACGACGGTATGGAGTTAACCCGGTTTTACGGGGTTTATTTTTTCTTCTGACACTTCTTTTTCCTTCGGAAGCGCCTGCCCGGCCCGTCGCTTTCGACTACCTGACTACCGACGACGGGCTTTCGCAGTTTTCGGTGTATGCGCTCTATAACGATGAGCGGGGACAGATCTGGATCGGTACCCGCGACGGCGTGAATGTGTATAACGGGGCGCGAATCAAAGCTTATAAACAGGAAAAAGGAAATCCCCGTACGTTGCTGGGACGTACCGTTAAGAAGATTTGCGGAAACGGAAACGGGCTGGTGTATATTCTCACCAAGGAAGGAATCAGCACGTTCGATATGTGCACGGAAACTTTCGGGCACCTCATAGACAACCGGCGACACGGGCGTATCAATACGTGCGCCTGGTACGACGGAAAATTGTATCTGGGCACGTACGGCGCGGTATACGAGATGGATGAGAAAAGCCGGGTCCGGAGTTTGTATTGCCGGTTGCCCGAAAAGGTGTTGCCGGCTTGTTTGCTGAAAGATAAAGCGGGACGGCTTTGGGTAGGGTCGCATAGCGATGGGGTGTATATCGTGTCGGCTACCGGCGAAGTAGGTGAAAACCGGTTTCCGGGCATACGCATTTATAACCTTTACGAAGATACGGCCGGCGATGTTTGGGTGTGTACCTGGAATGACGGCGTTTACCGCGTATCGGCCGGCGGCCTGACGACGCATTACGTCAAAACGGCCGGCGACGCGAACGGCATTTCCGATAATTCCGTAAGGGATGTGTGTGAAGACAACGGGGGGAATATTTGGATCGGCACGGAAAAAGGGCTGGATAAGTTGGATAGAGTTACCGGAACGTTTACCGCTTACGGAGCTACGGAAGCTGCCGGCAGCCTGAGCAATTCATCTGTTTTTTGTACGCTCAAAGATCATCAAGGCACTATTTGGGTAGGCACTTATTTCGGCGGAGTGAACTATTTTAATCCGGATTACCGGATTTATACGCATTACAAGGTTGCCGATACCGAAGAAGACGGGTTGAGCGCACCTATCGTCGGTACTATCATCGAAGGTCGCGAAGGTGAATTGTGGGTGGCTACCGACGGGGGCGGCCTCGACCGGTACGACCGCCGTACGAAAAAATTCGAGTGGTACCGGGCTACCGGTAGCGGCAACAGCCTTTCGCGCAACATTGTGAAATCGCTTTACTATGACCACAAGCGGCAGGCTGTTTGGATCGGTACCCATCAGGGCGGCCTGAACAAGCTGGACTTACGGACCGGCCGCTTTTCCCTGTACGGTATCCACCGGGAAGCATCCGGCTCGGATGTAATTCTGAGTATCGTACCTTACGACGATAATCTCGTTGTTTCCTGTTACGACGGGGTGTATCTTTTCAACCCCGAAACCGCCCGATGTACCTTGTTAATTAAAGCGCTGACGCATTACCTGCTGGTCGATTCCGGGGGGATGCTGTGGGCGGCGGTGGAGGGTACCGGAGTGTATCGGTACGATATGGCTACGCAGCACGCTACGGTTTATTCGTTCGATCAGGCGGATAAAAACAGCCTCAGCGACAACATGGTAACTTGTATGCTCGAAGACCGGAAGCATCGCATCTGGCTTACTACCATCGACGGAGAACTCAATTTGTTCCGTGAAGCAACAGGTAATTTCGAACGTTTCACCATTCAGCGGGATGCTTCCGGTGGCGACTGCATCTATGCCGTACGAGAGTCGCAGAGCGGTTCTTTGTTGCTCACTACCGATAAAGGTTTCTGTATCTTCGATCCGGATACCCGTACCTTTAATTATTATAATCATAAAAACGGGTTCCCTTTTACCACGTTGAACGAAGGGTCGCTGTGCCAGACGAAAGACGGCGAAATTTTTCTGGGCGGCATGAACGGGATGATTTCGTTTTATGAGCACGATTTGCATATCGCTTACCGGCATTACCAGATTATACCCGACCGCTTGCTGGTAAACGGTAAGGAAGTACGGGTAGGCGACGAAACGGGGATATTGCCCGTATCGTTGTACGATACTTCCGCTATTACGCTGGGTAGCGACTGTTCGGTTTTCAGTTTCGAGTTCGCGGAGTCTAATTATCTTCCCGCCAACAAAAAGGAGCTGGTGTATAAACTGGAAGGCTTTTCGGCCGGCTGGACCGGTACGCGCGGGCAAAATGTGATTACCTACACCAATCTGCCTGCCGGGAAGTACACGCTGCTGATAAAATCCGTAGGCGGAAACCGGGAGGAGCAAACCGAATACCGGCTCCGCATCCGGGTACTGCCGCCGTTTTATAAAACGGTATGGGCATACCTTATTTATATAGCGGCGGTAAGTGCGCTTTTGTATTACATCGTCCGGACCTATCAAACGCGTTTCCGGCTACACGAGTCGTTGAAATACGAGCAACAGCGCATCCGGGATGTAGAGGAACTGAATCAGTCGAAGCTACGGTTCTTTACCAATATATCCCATGAGTTCCGCACGCCGCTCACCTTGATGGTCGGCCAGATGGAAATGTTGTTGCAGTTGCAGGCATTCGCTCCTATGGTATATAATAAACTGCTGAGCGTTTATAAAAACGCTATCCAGCTCAGAGAGCTGGTATCCGAACTGCTCGATTTCCGGAAGCAGGAGCAGGGGCATATGAAAATAAAAGTCGCCAGGCACAACCTGACTGATTTTGTTTACGAAAATTACCTGCTTTATGTAGAATATGCCGCTGCGCGCCGCATCGACTTCCGTTTTGAAAAGAAGGCGGATGCGTTGGAAGTATGGTACGATGCACGGCAGATACAAAAAGTAATAGGGAATCTGCTTTCCAATGCTTTTAAGTTTACACCCGCGGGCGGCTCGATTACGATGTGTATTTATCGGCTGGAAAACAACGCGGTAATCGAAGTGCGCAACAGCGGGAAGGGAATCGCCCCGGAGAACCTCGATCGGATTTTTACCCGTTTTTATTCCATCGGAAGCGATTCGTCCTTGTCGGAAGGCACCGGTATCGGCCTGGCCTTGAGCAAAGGGCTCGCCGAGTTGCATCACGGTACGCTTACGGCCGATAGTGTTCCCGGAGCGGAAACGGTTTTTACGCTTACGTTAAAGTTGGGGAAAAGTCATTTTGAAGCGGCCCAACTGGATGAAAATCCGCCGGAAGAGAGGCTGGGGAAATCCGATTGGCTTTTGGTTGGCGACGGGCAGTTTGCGGAACAGGAAGAACCGGCGGCAGAACGCATGAAGAATGCCAAAATGCTGATTGTGGAAGATAACGATTCGCTTCGCGAAATGCTGGCGGAGTTATTCCGTCCGTATTACGAAGTATCGGCTGTGGCCGACGGAGAAGAGGGCTTGCGAAGGGCCGGCGAGTTCCAGCCCGATATTATCCTGAGCGATGTGGTGATGCCCCGCCTCACCGGTACCGAACTGTGTAAACGGATTAAGTCCGACTTTTCCACTTGCCACATCCCGGTGGTGTTGCTTACGGCGCGCACGGCTATAGAGCAAGCGTTGGAAGGGCTTCGAACCGGGGCCGACGACTATATAACCAAACCCTTCCATACCGGTTTGCTCGTTTCGCGTTGCAACAACCTGGTGAATGGGCGCCGCATTTTACAGGAAAAGTTCAGCAAACAACCCCAAACACCTGTGCGGATGCTGGCCACGAATCCGATGGATGAAGAGTTGCTGGAGCGTACGATGGCGATTATCGAACGGAATATGGATAATTCCGAATTCGGTTTGAACCACCTGATTCGCGAGCTGTGCATTTCGCGCACTTATTTCTTCCAAAAGATAAAAGGCATTACCGGGCAAACGCCCGGCGAATTCCTTACTACGGTACGGCTGAAGAAGGCGGCGTACCTGTTGAGAAGCGAATTGTCGCTGAACATAGCCGAGATTTCCGACCGGACAGGCTTTAGCTCTCCGCGTTATTTCAGCCGCTCCTTTAAAGAAGCGTACGGCGTTAGCCCGTTGGCTTACCGGAATAGCGGAACGGAGAAAGAGGAATAAAAACCGGCGCCGGTACGCTCAGTGCATTAAAATGAACGCTGAGTGAATGCTCTTTTTCTCCGGAATGGCTCTCTTTGCTATCATTTTAATTTGGAGAGTCATGAGGAATTTTCGAAAAGGACTGGCGTTGTGCCTGTTCCTTTTAGTCGCATCGGCAGGCGGGGCGCAACAGCCGCCCTACCGGCAAAAATCGCTTCCCGTAGCGGTACGCGTAACCGATTTGTTACAACGGATGACGCTGGATGAAAAAATAGCGCAAATCCGGCATATCCATTCCTGGGATATGTTGAACGGACAGGAATTGGATGAGGAAAAGTTAAAGGAAACCGTAGGCGATGTGTGCTGGGGGTTTGTAGAAGGCTTCCCCCTTACCGGCGAAAACTGCCGGAAAAATATGCGGCGTATACAGGAATATATGCTCCGGAATACTCGCTTGGGTATTCCGTGTTTTACCGTGGCGGAAGCATTGCACGGCTCGGTTCACGAAGGTTCGGCCGTTTATCCGCAGAATATCGCCCTGGGAAGTACGTTCAATCCCTCGCTGGCTTACCGGAAAGCCAGTCTGATTGCCGGCGAGCTTCATACGCAGGGCATGAAACAGGTGCTTGCGCCTTGCGTAGACGTAGTACGCGATTTACGCTGGGGACGCGTGGAAGAATCGTACGGCGAGGACCCGTTTTTGTGCGGCCTGTTCGGACAGGCCGAAGTGCGTGGGTACCTGGAACACGGCATTTCACCCATGCTGAAGCATTTCGGTGCGCACGGGAACCCGTTAGGCGGCCTGAATCTGGCTTCCGTGGAGTGCGGCGTGCGCGATTTGCACGACATTTACCTGAAACCTTTCGAGATGATTGTAAAAACGCAGCCTTTGCAAGCGGTTATGTCTACTTATAATTCCTGGAACCGTATTCCCAATTCCGCATCCCGCTATTTGTTGACGGAGATTCTGCGCGAGCGGTGGGGATTCGGGGGCTATGTGTATTCCGATTGGGGAGCCGTCGAGATGTTGAAAACATTTCACCGTACGGCCGGCAGTGCGGAGGAATGCGCGATACAGGCATTGACGGCCGGGGTGGACGTGGAGGCTTCCAGCGAGTGTTACCCTGCATTGAAACAGGCCGTCGAAGAAGGACGGTTGCCGGTATGTTATATCGACGAGGCGGTCCGCCGGGTACTGACGGCCAAGTTCGCCACCGGCTTGTTCGACGATCCGTTCGGCGATGCGTATGCAAAGACCGGCATGCGTACGGAAGAGAGCGTACGGCTGGCCCGCGAGATAGCCGAGGAGTCGGCCGTACTGTTGAAAAACGAAAACGGCCTGTTGCCGCTCGACGAAACCCGGCTGCATTCGATAGCCGTAATCGGGCCGAATGCCGATCAGGTACAGTTCGGGGATTATAGCTGGAGCCGCGACAATAAAGACGGGGTAACCCCGTTACAAGGTATCCGGAATTTAGTGGGAAAGGACGTATCTGTGTATTACGCACCCGGATGCAGCCTGATGTCGAACGATACGACACGGATTGCCGGAGCGGTGGAGGCTGCGCGGAAAAGCGAGGTCGCCGTTCTGTTTTGCGGCAGTTCGAGTGCGTCGCTGGCGCGCGATTACAGCAATACGAATTGCGGCGAAGGCTTCGACTTGCACGACTTGAATCTTACGGGTGCCCAGAGCGAACTCATAAAAGCGGTGTATGCTACCGGTACGCCTACGGTATTGGTGCTGGTAAGCGGCAAACCTTTCGTGCTGGAGTGGGAAAAAGAAAACCTTCCTGCCATCCTGGCCCAGTGGTATGCCGGCGAGCAACAGGGAAATGCGATAGCCCGCATCCTGTTCGGCCGTGTGAATCCTTCCGGACACCTTACTTTTTCGTTTCCTCGAAGCACGGGGCATTTGCCCGTGTATTATAATCATTTGCCTTCCGATAAAGGGTTTTACAAACAACCGGGAAGCGCCGAAAAGCCGGGACGCGACTATGTGTTTTCTTCTACCGCGCCGCTTTGGGCTTTCGGTTACGGCCTGAGTTATACCCGCTTCGAGTTCGGTACGATGCAAACTTCCGTAACGGCTGATTCGGTTTGCGTAACGGCTACTTTACGCAATATAGGCAGGCGCCCGGGCAAAGAAGCGGCCCAACTTTATGTACGCGACCTCGTCAGTTCCGTGGTTACTCCGGTACAACAACTGAAAGCTTTCTGCAAAACGGCGCTGAACGTAGGGGAAGAACGGGAAATACGCCTGTCGTTCCCGGTGAGCGAGTTGGCCGTTACGCTGGAAGACGGACAACGGGCGGTGGAACCCGGAGCGTTCGAATTGCAGTTGGGAAATTCGTCGGACCGTATCCGGTTGCGCGATACCGTATGGATAGGACAAAAGAACCGGACGGCGCCCGTACCTGAGCCAACCCGGTCGCAACCCGTGCATCCCGGGGAAAAGCTGGAAATAAGCGGCGTGGTACGCGATATGCAGGCTACCTTGATAGCCGGTGTGGATATTTATGCAAAAAGCAACGGCGCGTGGCTGGGCCAAACGGATAAGAAAGGCCGGTATAAGGTTGGGGCCGGCCGTGGCGAGGTACTGATATTCCGTAAGGCGGGGTATGGAAACCGCTATGTTACCGTTACGGTGGCAACTCACCATGTAAGGATGGGGTATGCCGATTGAAAAGCGGGTATTTCCCTGTGCCGGCGAACGAATCGGTACGAATTGTACGGATTGTGCCGCTCGTTTGTACGGAGAAGGTACCCGTTTACTCTATAGAGGCCGCATATTTGCCTCACACTTGTAACCCAATTATTAATCTACTTTTAATGAAATGAAAAAAAACCGCCTCTTATTCAGAAGAAGCCAATGCTTTCTTTGGATGTTATTCCTTTCTGTCTCTGCCGTGTGTGCGCAAACCGCTGTGAGCGGAATCGTGACGGATGAATCCGAGATTCCGTTACCCGGTGTGTCCGTAAGTGTAAAGGGCGCGAAAACGGGTACTGTTACCGATGTAGACGGCCGCTACCAGTTGGTTGTTCCCGGTCGCTCGTCGAGCCTGGTATTTTCTTATCTGGGATTTGCCACGAAAGAAGTTACGGTAGGAAATAAGAAACAACTGAATGTAGTGATGAAAGAAGATGCCATGAAGCTCGACGAGGTCGTAGTAATCGGATACGGCTCGGTTAAGAAAAGCGACCTCACCGGCGCCGTCAGCAA
Organism: Parabacteroides sp.; assembly: GCA_048468815.1. GTDB lineage: Bacteria > Bacteroidota > Bacteroidia > Bacteroidales > Tannerellaceae > Parabacteroides_B. The sequence goes on along the minus strand of DBGBSM010000053.1, from coordinate 24,354 downwards.
AGTGGATATGGAAGACCTCACCAAAGCGGCCGTAGCTTCTTTCGACCAGGCGCTGGCCGGACGTATTGCCGGCGTGCAGGTAGTGGCTACCGACGGGCGCCCCGGCTCCGCTTCCAATATCGTTATCCGGGGAAGCAATACGATTTCGGATGCATCCGACGGCTCGCCGTTGTACGTAATCGACGGCTTCCCTACCGAGGAGCCTAACCTGGCGGCTTACAACCCGAACGATATCGAGTCGATCGATGTGTTGAAAGATGCGTCGGCTACCGCTATCTACGGAGCCCGCGGAGCCAACGGCGTTATCATCGTGAAAACCCGGAGAGGAGCCGAAGCTCCGCCTACGGTAACGTACGACGGGTATTTTTCCTGGCAAACGGAACCGCAGTTCCTGAAGATGATGGATGCCTACGACTTCGTAAAATTGCAGGTGGAGCTGAACCAGTATGCCGACCAGTATCTCGACCGCACCTACCTGAGCTACGACGAAAAGCTGGGCCGTAACCAAACGTTGGAGGATTACCGCAACCGGCAGGCGTACAACTGGCAAGACATCGTACTCGACGCCGCTCCTTATACCAGCCACCACGTATCGCTGAGCGGCGGAACGAGCCGCACCAAATACAGCGCCAGCGCTTCTTATTTCTACCAGAAAGGTACGTTGGTACGTTCGCAGTACGATAGCTTCCGGGCCCGTATGACGTTAGACCAGCAAGTTTCGTCGAAGGTAACGATGGGCGTTACGGTAAATTATGCCAACAACAAAACGGTGGGAGCCAATCCTTCCGAAAGTCACGGGGGCTGGACGTCGAGCCATTATTTGTTCTACTCGGTATTGGCTTACCGTCCGTTAACGTACAACGTCGACGAAGATATCCTGAATCAGTCGTTCGACCCCAATATCAACAGCGCCACCGACTACCGGTACAATCCGGTGAAAACGGTACAGAACGAAGGCAACGAAAACCTGAGCCGCCAACTCAACCTGAACGCCTACCTGAATTGGAAGATTACCGACGATTTGGAATTCAGGGCTACCGGAACCCTCAGTTCGAATATCGTGCGGAGCCAGACCTTCAACAACTCCGATACCTATTGGGGCGACGACCGCTACCAGCCCGATAAGCAAAACGGAAACTTCCACTATACGGAATACAATAACTGGTCGAACGATTACACGTTGACTTACCGCAAAAATATAAAAGAGCATCACATTATGGGTATGCTGGGCGCTTCGTTGTCGAGCAACCAATACCAACGCTTAGGCGGGCAAGCCGTTATGGTACCGTGGGAAGAACTGGGTATCTGGGGCATCGACCAGGGTACGGCTAAGCGCATCTATGCGGATAAAACCGAGCAACGCATGCTGTCGTTCTTTACCCGGGCTACCTACGACTGGAAATCGCGGTATCTCTTCACCGGAACGGTCCGGGCCGACGGTTCCTCGCGCCTGATATACAACAAATGGGGGTATTTCCCTTCGGTATCGGGAGCGTGGCGGATTTCGGAAGAAAAGTTTATGGCGCCGTTGAAAAAGTGGATGCCCAACCTCAAGTTCCGGGTGGGCTGGGGTGTGACGGGCAATAACCGTACGCAGGAAAACTACCCTTCGCACCTGCTGTATGCCGGCGATCAGAACTATGCTTTCGGCAATGCGATGTCGCCGGCCATTTACATCCGGCAGATGGCCAACAAGGAACTGAAGTGGGAGTCTACCTACCAGACCAATGTCGGTGTCGACCTGGGTTTTTTCGACAACCGGATCAATGCGGTAATCGATTGGTACAAGAAAGATACGAAAGACTTGTTGCTATATGCCGATACGCCGCCTTCCATCGGCTTCGAGCAGGTGCAACAGAATGTGGGAAGCGTACGGAACTCCGGATTGGAAATCGCCTTGAATACGGTGAACCTGAAGGGGGGTAAAAACAAGTTGAAGTGGACTACGGGCTTTAACATCTCCTTCAACAAGAACGAGGTAACGGCCTTGTCGGCCGGGCAAACCAGCCGGGTGGTAGGCATCAAGTATCCGCAGATACCCGATTTGTATATAGCCAAAGTAGGGCATCCGCTTTCCGAGATGTACGGGTATGTATACGACGGGGTATATCAGTACGAAGACTTCGACGAGGTAGCTCCGAACAGTTTCGTACTGAAAACCGGCATCCCCGACAACGGGCGGAAGAGAAGCGAAATCCGTCCGGGCGATCCGAAGTTGCGCGATATAAATGGCGACGGGAAGATAACCACCGACGACCGCACCATTATCGGGCATGGCCTTCCGGTTCATATCGGCGGGTTTACCAACCGGTTCGAGTATCGCGGTTTCGACCTGAACGTCTTTTTCCAGTGGTCGTACGGAAACGACCTGATCAACTACAACCGGAAGTTGCTCGAAGAGTTGCGTGGAGGCCATACCAACCAACTGGCTACGGCCGTGAACCACTGGACGCCGCGAACAATCGCCGCCGACGGTACGGTGACGGAAGGGAATTATACGAATTACCTGTGGGCGCCTACCCGGGGATTTTACGAGCCGGGCTTCAATACGAGCCGCGAAATAGAGGATGCGTCCGTACTCCGGCTGAAAACAGTGCAATTAGGCTACAACTTCCCGTCGAAATGGCTGATGAAGAGTAAAATCAAGTCGTTGCGTATCTATGTGAGCGGGCAAGACCTGATTACGTGGACCAAGTATAGCGGATACGACCCCGAAGTATCTACCCGCAACTCGTCGATGACCCGCGGTTTCGACTATTCGGCTTATCCGCGTTCGGCCACTTATACGTTCGGCGTAAAAATGAGTTTGTAACGACCTGTAAAATCGATAAACAATGAAAAGACTGTTTTTTATCCTGCTGGCAGGCAGCCTGAGCGCCTGTAACTTCCTGGAAACGGATACGTTCGACGAATTGTCGGAAGAAAACGTATACGACAATAGCAAGAGCTGCGAAGCCGGTTTGGCCGGTGTGTACGACCCGTTGAGCAATACCAAAATGTACGGCGGGAACCTCCTGCTCGAATTCGACGCAGGCTCGGACATCATGATATACAACAAGCAGTACAGCGTGGGTAACACGGAGCTGTACCTCAACAACTATACCACGGTGAACAAAAAGCTCCGGGAAACCTGGACGGAACTGTATAACGGCATCAACCGGGCCAATACGTATATCGCAGCCATTTCCGGCAAACCGGCGGAGGTGTGCGGCAGCGAGCGTAACAAACAACGTTTGCTGGCCGAAGCGAAAGGTCTGCGCGCCCTTTATTACATGAATCTGGTAAGCTTCTGGGGCGAAGTGCCTTTGCGTCTCGAACCCACCCGCGACCTGAGTACGCAGAAACTGGCGCGTAGTGCGCAGCCCGATATTTACAACCAGATTGTCAGCGACCTGGAAGAGGCCGAAAAAGGTTGCCTCACGGCCGACTCGTTGAAAGGTGCGGGGCATATCACGGTTACCACCGCGCAGGCGTTGATGGCGAGGGCGTATATGTGGATGTCGGGCTATCCGGTATATGCAAACAAATGGAACGAGGCGCTGGCGTGCGCCCGGAAAGTGAGAGACAGCGGGTTGCACGAGCTGGTACGGCAGCGCGATACGCTGAACGGTTACGAAGCGCTGTTCATCGACATGTGTTCCGATAAATACAACTGGAAAGAAAGTATGTTCGAGGCGGAAATGTATAGCAACGATTTGAATATCACCCGGGAGTCGGGAGCTATCGGGTTGTCGGTCGGAATTACGCAAGGCTCCGGGCTCGACCCCGACAACGGTTTTTGCTACGGCTTTTACAACGGCTCGCGTATCTTGTTCCGCATGTACGAGGAATCCGACGCGCGTAAATGGTGGAACTTCTCTACCTACGGTTTCCAAACCGTTAAGGTCGACGAAAGTACGGAAAAGGTGGTACGCAAGTATAAAACGGAAAAGGAATTGGCGGATACGCGTGAAGGCGATGCCGCCAAATGGCGCAGGGAGTACGAGGTGGTACGTCCGATGACGCAATACAGTACCTCTATCAATGTGCCTATTATGCGTTACTCGGATGTGTTGCTGATGATTGCCGAAGCGGCCAACGAGGTGGGCAACGGGCCTACGCAGGAAGCGGTAGATGCCGTGAACGAGGTAAGGGAGAGAGCCGGCGCGAGTAAAGTTACCTTGGCCGGATACGATTACGAAAGTTTTAGCGAGCTGATACGCGACGAGCGTGCCCGGGAGCTTTGCTACGAAGGGAACCGGAAAATGGACCTCCGCCGCTGGGGGAAGGATTATTTCGAGAAGCGCATCCGGATGCTGGCCGATCAGAACATCGTGATCGGGGGGCCGTACGACGGTGAAATGATCGGTTATCCGCTCGTGGTATCGGGGCAGTACGGCGGTACCAATATCAAGGCGCAGCCGGCGATAGAGCTCCAGCCTAAACATATTTATTTCCCGATTCCCGAGTCGGAGCTGAACATCAATACGGCGTGCAGCCAGAATGAGGGATGGTAATCGCAAACAATAAACAACGCACTTATGAAATACAATCCTGTTTTATACGGAATACTGGCGCTCCTCGGATGCTTGGCGGGAGGATGCGACAACAACGGCATCGACGAACTTCGTTTCGATGCGGACTTGAATGACGTACGGCAAACGTACCGGGTGAACGAGCCGGTTACTTTCGCCATCCACGGTTCTCCCGATTACCTGGTGTTTTACTCGGGGGAAAACGGAAAAAAGTATGCCAACCGCCATCGCACCACAGCCGAGGTGGAAGAGCTTTCGCTGGTGTATAACCTGGAGTTGAATTACGCCCGGAAGAATTACCGGAACGGTGTGAAAGTGTGGGTGTCGGACGACTTCGACGGCGTGCTCGACGAAGCGAGTATCGGCAAGGCCACCTGGACCGATATGGAGGGGAAGCTGAAAGTACCGGTGATAGACAATCCGAGCGAAGGGTATGTGCACGGGAACGTCAAGAACGTGACGGTAGATTTGTCGGACTACAAATACAAGCCGTTCTATATAGCCCTGGAGCTCGACCTGGAGCCGCTTACGCCGCAGGAACTGGCGGCGGGGCAGGCTCACCCGGATGTTCATTTTTACCCGAAACTGATACAGACGGTCGACGGGAATCAGTTGGAAAAGACGTCGCCCAAGGCTGACTTCGGCTTCAACTTCGTGAAAATAAAATATAACGACGACCCGAAGGATAACCCTACGGTGACCGTGGCCGACGATGCCAAGGTTACGATCAACGGCCGGCGGGGCCGGAACGGCACCCATATCTGGGCCGTAAGCCAGGCGATCGATGCTTCGACGGTCGATCCGGACGAGGGTACTTCGATTAAGAGTTATTCGTCGGAGCTTGCTGTATACGAGTATGTGTATACCCGTCCGGGCGAATATACGGCTACGTTTTCGGCGCGTAATGCGAATGCCTGGAATTGCACGGAGCAGATAAAGGAGGTAAAAGTGGTGGTTACGGAATAGGCTGCGCCTCGACATAATCAAAGCGGGGCTTGCTTCTGTACTCGGCTTGCACTACTTTTCTTCGAAAAGAGAAGATAGGCTGCGCCTCGACATAATCAAAGCGAGCTTTGCTTCTGTACTCGGCTTGCACTACTTTTCTTCGAAAAGAGAAGATAGGCTGCGCCTCGACATAATCAAAGCAAAGCTTTGCTTCTGTACTCGGCTTGCCCTATCTTTGTCGGGAATCATACATCAATAAAACGGAAGAACATGGAAATGAAAGTGTGCCAGAGTTGCGGGATGCCGTTGCGCGAAGAGCAGGAGTTCGGTACGAATGCCGACGGAAGCAAGAACGAGGAATATTGCGTGTATTGCTATCAGGGCGGCCGGTTCGCACGGGATTGCACGATGGAGGAAATGATCGCCCATTGCGCCGGGTTTACCGACGAGTTCAACAAGGATGCCGGGACGAGCTTTACGAAAGAAGAGGCGATAGCCCGTATGCGCGCGTACTTCCCGCAGCTGAAACGCTGGAAAAAGTAAGCGCCGGGATACGCCGCATAAAACAGAAGGCGCGTCGAAAGGCGACATTCGGAGAATGAACACGGAGGCACGGAGACACAGCGCATTTAAAGTACTGACAGACCTTATGTGAATGAGGATACCGGATTCGGGTATTTCTTCTTCTGTCCGGATTGTACTAAGTACGTTGTGCCTCTGTGTCTCCGTGTCTCCGTGTTCGTTCTCCTCTGAACACTCCTGCTTCGTTATTCCTCCGGAGCGAACATCGGGTCCCAGGCCGGGAGCTTCACCGGCGTTTGCTTCAATACTTCTTTCACTTTCTCCGTGATGTATTTTTTGTCCACCACTAAGCGGAACATATACTCGTCGAACCACTCGTCGGTCATAATCAGGTGGCCGTTGTTGGCGCCCGGGCCCCAACTGTTTTCCACCATCCACTTCTTCGGGCGGCCATCGGCGTCCAAGTCCACCGCCATCAGCGTCATCGCGTGCGACGAACCGCTGGAAAAGGTTTGGATACGTTGTTTTTTGTCCATGCCGAAGGTGGTGCCGAACAGCGAGCCGTAGTCGAAGTTATGCACGTCGAGCAACCCCCGTTCGCGGTCGAGGAACTTACCCACGTCGCACGAAAAGTACATCATCGTGCTGTCCTGGATGGAAGCCACGGCCATTTCCTTGATGTCCTCCACCGGCAGGTTCACGTACGTCCAGTTTTTCCCGTCGTAGCGGTGCCGGTCGTAGTCGATTTCGTACAGTTTATAGTACTCCCGCGACGGGTCGTTCATCAGCATCACGTAGTTGTTCGTGAGGTCGTCGCCGATGTACTCGCGGAAGAACGAAAGCGGCGTATACGTTTTCGTTTCCACCGGCTGCCCTTGCGCGTCTTTCCGCGTCCAGGTAAATTCCGCGGGCGGCTCGCCCAGGTTCAGCACCAGCATCCGGTATACCGTTCCCAGCATCGCTGTTTTCTCCTTTTCCAGCCCGGCCGGCTTCTTGCCCTGCGCCGCCAGTTCGCGTAGCTGCAAGCCGAACTCTTTCAGCTTGAGCCCGATGAGGTTCGCCATCTGCCCCGTATTTTCGCTGCTGTGCGTTTCGGGCATCGCTTCGCGCGGCACCACCCCGTACTTACTTAAAATATCCGAGATGCCGGTAAACTGGCCGCCGTCGCTCAGCGGGTTTCTGAATAGCCATTCCACCATCTTGTCGTCCATCGGTTTATCCCGCGTGTCGATAATCCCTTGCAGGAAGAGGTTGGCTTTTTCCAGTTGGTCCCAGAAGAAAGAGTAGTTCTGCGAGAACTGGAACGGCCCCATGCCGTACTTTCCGATGGCCCGGCTGCGGAATACGTTCAGCCCGGTAAACAGCCAGCAACGCCCGGATGCTTTCTGGTTGGTAATGCCTTTCGACGGTACCCGATGCGAAAAGTACGTGTCGATGTCGCCCGCATTTTCGCCGTTCACGGCCAGCTTGCGGATGTCATTGTTGGCGATGGCGTTCCGGATGGCCTTATCCTCCGGCGTGTTTTTGTACGATTGTTTGATTTGCTGCAACATTTCCGGCGAAATGCCGCCTCCTTTTTGCTGCGCCTGCGCCGAAAGGGCGATTCCTACGGCGAAAGCGGCCAGCCATAGCGTGTTCCGTTTCATAAATAATAGTGTTTCGAATGATTGACGATTCGCTCCGGACTTCCGGGCGCTTCCGGCAAATGTACGAAAAGTACGGCAGTGTACGAAACGGCGCGGCCGTAAACCCTTTCTTTTTTCCGGTGCCGCCCTGTACGGACTGCCGCTCCGCCTAACCGGATGGCGCCGGCTGCCTCTGTACGAAGCCGCTTCCCTCTCCATCGTTGCATCGGTCTTCGGTTTCGACCGGCGCCGGTAGCTTATTCCGCCTGGAATATAAAATTATCCCACCTGGGATATTCATTTATCCCGCTCGGGATAATGAATTATCCCGGGCGGAATAGTTAGTTATCCCGTACGGGATAAATTAGTATCCGGTACGGGATATTCAGTTATTACAAGATGACTCGTCCGGTAAACGCAACGGCAGCAAAGGGGTACGTGTAACCGGGGGGAGCAGGGAAACCGTACGGGATAACCGGCGGGGTCGCGTGAATCCGGGGAAATCCGTCCGGTAGCCGCCCTTGTCCTGTCCGGCCTCAAAAAGCACGGCCCCTGTGCCGGGAGCGCAGAGGCCGGAGCCAGAGGAGGCCGCTTCCGTCAGCGGGCGCCGTCCGTGCGGGTGAGCAGGAGGATACACCCCTCTTTGCTCTCGATGGAAACCGGTTCGCCCGGCGTAAACGTATGCGCCTGCTGGAAGTCGTCGACGGCCGGCGCTTCGAGCCGTACCGAATCGGGGCTCATGCCCAGCGCTTCCCAGTCGATGGCGAGCTGTACGGTGCGGCTTTCCGGGCCGAAATTACCCAAGGCAATCAGTACCGCGTCAGGCTTTACGTATGCAGTCGCTTTTACGTCGGGCGAAGAGGTGCGTACCGGGCAATCCCCGTCCCAGTAACCGAGCATCCGCGCTTGTTCTATGCCGAACCGTTTCCACAACGCCCATACCGGCGCCGGCGAGTACCGGCCGTACGAGTGGCGGGCGGTAGCGCCGTACACCATGCCGAGGAACCGGTTGCCCCCGTCCTGGAGCATCTCGCTCATCTGCCCGAACGGGATGCCGGAAAACGTGACGAACCATTCGTCGGGTTGCATCCGGTCGTAGCGGAAACTTTCGCCGAACCACAACCGGTCGATGTACGGGAAGAAGTCGGTGTACTGGTTGGCCGGCCCGATGGAGTAGCCCGTATTCGAATGCAAGTCGATTAACGCTCCCGGCCGGTACCGCTCCATGATTTTGCGCATCCGTTTCATTACCGTGCGGTCGAACGACACGTCGTCCATGTAAATGCCGTCGATACCGTAGTTTTCGAACATCCACCGCAACCCTTCGAGGTAATAGTTAATCCAGCGCGAAAAGCCGTTCAGCACCAGCGCCGCATCCGCCTGCTCGCCCGGCAACTCGGCGTACCAGGCCGGCTTGTAATCGTCGACGAGGTGCTCGCAATGCCAGGGCAGGCCGTAGCCGGGGCCGGAAACGAATATTTCGTGGCCGAGGCTTTTCAGGGCGTATATTTCCACCGCCGCGTTGCTGAGCTCCCGGATGGTGTAATACAGTTTCACTTTCCGCCCGTTTTCGTGCTCGTGCCGGATAAAGGCCGTGAGCGAGTCGCGTACGATAAACGGGTAGTTGATTACCGGGTTGAGCGGTTGGGCGTGGTGGATATTGGCGATGTTCGCCCCTTCGGCGGCCGCCTGGTCGAAGCCCGTGTGCCGGGCGTGGTAGTATCGTTCGGCGAAATGCTTGGCCGGGTTTACCGGCTTTACCGGAGTAACCAGCAAGGCGAATTCGAACTCCTTCGCCTCCGGCGTCAGAACAGTTTTACCGGTCGAGGCAATCACCCGGGCGCTTCGGCCGGGCGTTCCGGTTACCGAGATGCGTCCCTTCCCGTCGTTGGCCCACGCCTGCGGGGGCGCCGGTTTGTAATCGTTGAGTAACGGCCCGTGGTAGGCGCCTCCCCGGAACTCTACATGCAGCCCGGCCCGGGCGCCCCCCGTCCAGTAGCTATCCCAGGGCCCTTTCCAGTCCCAGGCGTACGCGGCCGGACGGAAACCGCCCGGGAAACCGGCGCCCATGAAATATTCGGAAGCGTACGGCGTGTAGCGGCTCATCAGTCGAATATCGTTTACTTCGAGCGGTTCCGACGAGGCGACCCGGAGGCGGTACCGGATGTACCCGTCGTATTCCATATACGCCCGGCAATCGAAGCGGAGCGGCCCCTCTTCGGCCGAAGCCCGCCAGGTAACCAGCCCCGGCGCCGGTTGCTCCACACGTACGTTCGTAGCGCGGAACGGAACGGGGCCCCGGCCGGTTTGCACCACGAACCGGAGCGGTTCGGCCAACACCTGCCGTCCGTTTATGCGGATGGAGTCGGGCAAGCCGTTGCCCCCTACGGTAAGGAACTTGCCGGTGGCCGTTACCGTGCGGCCGGTCACCGCCATAGCCTGGTAAGGCGTTACGGGCAAGCTGTCGGCCCCGATAGTCGAATCGAGCCAGCGGAGCCGGGCGTGCCGCCACAGGTCGCCGTCGCCTTTATCCGCCAGTACCGGGGCGCCCACCCGGATATGCACCGGCAGCGTGCGCGGCTCGATTCCGTCGGCAGTGAGCGTTACCGTTCCGGTATAGGTGCCGGTACGGGCGTCGGCGGGGATTTGCAGGCCGCACCAGAGCGCCTGCACGTTCCCCTCCGGAACATGTACGGCGAAGGTTACCGGGTTCCCGTCCCAGTTCACGCCTCCCTGGTTGAAACAGGTCGCTTCGTTGCGGCGAATCGTATCGGCGCCGTGGGTGAAGTCGCCGAACGCGAGGCGTACGTTTCTCAGCTCGCGATGCGCCGCCCATACGCCGATTTGCCACACGTAGTATTCGTTCCGCATGGCAGAGCCGGTGAACGTGTCGGAGGGGCCGTTCTCCCGTACCCAGCGTACCGGAAGCCGCTGGGCGAGCCGGATGGGGTACGCCCGGTCTTCGGTGAAAAGCACGGGGTTTTCGGGATGCGCCTGTTTTAAGCTGTCCGTTTCGCGGGCGGTGGCGATGCTGCCCATCGGCGTGAAGCAATCGAACCGGCTGCGGCTTTCGAACCGCAACACCCGGGCGGGCGGCGGCGAAGAAGGAGCGGCCGATACGGAGGCCGCCCAGGCGGAGTCGGCTGCGTATGCGGGCGGCAGGTAGTCGTTCCACGGCTTGCCGTAGCGGGCGTCGTCGCTCCCTTTCCGGAATTTGTAAGGCAGGTAATAGAGGTAGTATTCGCCCGGTACGGTTACCGGCTCGAACGCGACGACGCCTTTCTCGGAAGTAAGCTCGCGCACGAGCACGTTTCGAATCTCCGCGCCGGTGGTCGCATCCGTTACGATGATTTGCTTGGTTTCCGGTCGCAGGTCGGGGCGGCGCCAGGGCAGTTCCGCCTGTACGGCGCGGGTGCCCGGCGGCACATCGGTTACCGATACCACGGCGCGGTGGTTGCCTTGCCGGTCGGCTTGCCAGGGTACGGCCGCTACGGTGAAGGGGATGCCGTCGGGGGCGTAGGTACGGTACTGGCTTTCGCCGTCGGGCGGAGCGGCCTGCGGGGTGCAGGCGGCCAGGATAAGCCCGGTTAAGAGGCTGGCGGTGAATAAGGGTTGCTTCATGGTGAATGAGGTATGAATAGAGTGGTAAAGAGCGGTGAAAACGGAAAGACACAACGATACAGTGCCGGGTAAGCTGCTTGCTTGGCTGTACGGTTGTGTCTTTCTTTCTTTTAGTCAGGCGGCCGCCCGAAGCGGCTTGCGGGTCAATATCCCGGATTCTGGTCGTCCTTCAGTAACGGGTTGGTGTCGATGGCTTCCGTAGGAATCGGCATCAGCAGCAGCCGGTCGTTCCAGGCCTTGTTGATTACCACATGTCCGTTGGGTGCGGTAGACGGGCCGTTCAGGTATTGCTGGCAGTAGGCGCTTCCGTAGCGGCGCACGTCGTCGAACCGGTGCCCTTCGCCTGCCAGCTCGATGCGGTGCTCGTTGCGCAAAAAGTCGATGGCGGCCTCTTTCGATAAGGCGGCCGGTACATGCGGCATGCCGCAACGGTCGCGTATCCGGTTCAGGGCGTCCCGTACGGCCTGGTCGTAGCCGGTGTTCATCAGGTGGGCTTCGGCGAAGGTGAGCAATACCTCGGCGTACCGGATGGTGGGGTAATCGTCGGGCGAAGCGTTCTGGTTGTACGGATTCACCGATACCATCTTCCGGTAGCTGAACCCGGTCCACGAGAAGTTACCCAGCGAGTTGATGTTGCTCGGGTCCCACCGGTAGTAGTGCTCGCCTACAGGCGAGCCGTGCCAGCCTTTGAAGGGGAACATAAACGAGGTGTACAGCCGGCTGTCGCGGTTGCGGAATTCCTGCATATACGGGTGGGCTTTCAGTGCCGTTCCGGTGGCGAACTGCTTGTAGGCGGCTTTGTCGAGGTCTTTGGTCTGGCTCCAGATGTCCTCGTAGGCGGTTTTCCGGGCTTCTACCGTGGGCGGCGTCGGGATGGTTTTCCCGTCGACGGCCCAGTAAGCGTCTATCAGGTCTTGCATCGGCTCGTACGAAGAGTATCCGTCTTTAATCGACATGTCGAGCGGAATGAAATAGGTGTACCGGTATTCGTCCTTCGCATTGGCGTCGGCCATGTACTCGTGCGTAAGCACGTATTCCTTGTTGGCCGGCGAGGCGTTGGCGCCGTGCCACAACGCTTCGTAGCTGAACATCCCTTTCACGAATTTGTCTTTGTCGATGCCCAGGGCGGCGAAGTCTACATATAAGTCCATTTCGTCGGCTTCCTGCTGTTGGGCGGCGTCTAACGAGGCGATGCGGAACAGTTCGTATCGGTTACTGTCTATTACGTCACGGGCCGATTTTTCGGCTTCGGCGTAGTTGCCGAAGTACAGGGCGGCGCGGGCCCGCAGCGCCAGGGCGCCGTATCGGGTAACGCGGCCCGTTTCGTTGAGGTAACCGCCGCTATAGCTTTCCGGCAACACGGCCGCTGCTTCGGCCAGTTCGTTCAGGATGAACGTGTGCACTTCTTCCAGCGAGTTACGCGGCATATGCGGCGCATCGTACGGAATCGCTTCGGTAATGAGGGCTACCTTGCCGAAGTACCGGGTGAGCTCCAGGTAGGCGAAGGCGCGGAAGAAACGGGCTTCGGCCTTCATGCGGGCTTTCAGCTCGTCGCTCATCTCGCACTTGTCTACGTTGTCGATAAACGTGTTGGCGCGGCGTACCGCTTCGAAGTCGTAATCGCCGTAAGGGGCGGCCGTGTTGATGCCGTTTTGCTGTACCAGCTCGAAGTTGCCTTCCCAGGGCTTGTGGCTGTGGGCGTTGTCGGTGCACATCTCGTCCCAGATGTCGAGCCCGCGCATCTTTTCGTAACAACTGTTCAGGGCGTACCAGGCGTCTTTGTCGGTTTTCCAGTAGCTCGGCGCCGATATTTCGGCGGGCGGAACCACGTCCATGTCGCAACTGCCGAGGGCGCCTGCGAGAGCGCCGGCTATAAGTAAGTTTCTGATGGATGTTTTCATGTCGATTCGCTTTTAAAATGATACGTTTATGCCGAAAGCCACCGATTTGGTGCCCAGCGTCTTCACTACGCTGCCGTAGGTTTCGGGGTCGAAATCTTTCATCTTACGGTCGGCGCGGATGGTGAACAGGTTCTCGGCCGTAAGGTAGAGCTTTAACGATTGCAGGTTGATCCGGTTCAGCAGTTCCTTCGGTACCGTATATCCCAGGGTGATGTTCTTGAAACGGAAGTAGTCGGCGTCGAACAGCTCGTAGTCGCTGAAGGCGCGGTTGTACGTGGTATGCACGTCGCCGGCCGTGTAGATGCGCGGGTAAATGGCGTGCGGGTCGGGATTCGCTTCCGTCCAGCGCGACATGTGGTACCGGTGCGGGCTGTCTTGCCCGTGGAAGAAGGGGTGCACCTGGTATACCTCGAAGCCTACCTGTGCGCCGCCTACACCCTGCCCGAAGATGCCGAGCTCGAAGTTCTTGTATTGTACGTTCAGGTTGAGCCCGTACGTAAAGGCCGGCATTTCGCGGCCGATGATGGTGCGGTCGTCGTCGATAATGGCTTCGCCCCATTTCAGGTCGCGCTGCGGAACGAACTTGATGTCGCCGGCGTTCGGCGTTATGCCCCCGTAGGTATAGTAATGCCCGGCGTCGATTTCTTCCTGCGTATACAACCCGTCGCTTTTGAACCCGTAGAACGAGCTGACGGCTTCGTCTTCGCGCAAGATGTACTTCACTACGCCGTGCCCCTCTTCGATGTTTTTGATGATGTCGTTCGAAGTGGCCAGGTCGGTAATCCGGTTCCGGTTGGTCGACAGGTTGCCGCCGATGGCGTACGTTACGTTCCCGATGGTGTTCCGGTGGGTCAACGACAGTTCGAACCCGGTGTTGCGCACCTTGGCCAGGTTCTGCGACGGGGCTTTCGAGATGCCTATTTCGGAAGGTACGTTGTACTCCAGCAGGATGTTGTCGGTGTTCTTTACGTAGAAGTCGGCCGTACCGCTCAGCTTGCCGTTAAACAGGTCGAAGTCGACACCCACGTCGGTGAGCGCTACCTTTTCCCAGCTCAGGGCCGGGTTGGCGGGCTTCACTTCGTACACGCCTTTCACGGGGCTGTCGTCGAAGGTATAGTTCCCTTTGGCGGCGTAGGTCTGGAAATAGTCGTAATTGCCTACGTTGTTGATGTTTCCCAGCGTACCGTACGATACGCGCAGCTTCAGGTTATCGAGCCAGCTTTTGGTTTCGCTCATAAACGCTTCTTCGCTGATGCGCCATCCGGCCGAGAAGGAGGGGAAGTAACCCCAGCGGTTGTCTTCGTAGAAGCGCGAAGAACCGTCGGCGCGCAGGTTGGCTTCGAACATGTACCGGTCTGACAGCGTATAGTTGAAGCGGGCGAAGTACGAGAGCATTTTGTATTCGTACGATTCGGAGTCGTTTTTGTAGTTGGCTCCCGAGGTGGCGCCGGCCGACATGTCGGTAAACAGGTCGTTCGGGAAGTCCTGCCGCGAGGCTTCCAGCTTTTCGTATTTGTAATGCTCGTACGAGATACCCGCCAGCAGGCCGAAGGCATGCACCTGGTTGCTCCAGTTGTAGTGGGCCGTAGCCGTGTAGTTGAGCCACGAGTCGCTTTTCCAGGTCATCGTCATTTGGTTCACCGTGTTGCTGGTGCCGTTGATGGTGGCGCCCGGTTTCAGAAAGCTGGGAACGGCGTCTTTCAGCCCTACGTATACTTTGTTCTTGTCTTCGAGCGATTTGTAAACGCCCTGCCCGGTGACGACGAGCCCTTTTACCGGCTTGAGGTCGAAGCCCAGCTCGTACATGGAATGTTCTATCTTGCCGCGCGTCCAGTCGGCGTTGCCGTACGCCCGCAACGGGTTGCCGCCGGCGAACGTACCGTCGGCTTCCTGGCCGCCTACCACCGAACCCCATTCGCCGTCGGTTTGTCGGGCCACGAAGGTCGACGGAACGATAAACATGTTGTTGGCGTCGGGCGTGCCGCCGTCTATTGCGCGCGTCCGCTGGATGTATTTTACGCTCCCCCGGAAGGTGAGCCAGTCGGTGAGGTCGGAGGTGATGTTCAGGTTCAGGTTGTACCGCTGGTTGTTGCGTTGCCGCAGGTTTTCCTCGTCGTAGATATACCCTAATCCGGCGAAGTAACGGATTTTCCGGCTCCCTCCGGTAAAGTTCAAGGAGTGCTGGGTGGTGATGGCGTGGTCGTCGTATACCAGGTCGAACCAGTTGGTATCGGGATACAAGTCGGGCTTGCTGCCGTCTTTGAACCAGCCGATTTCCTCGGCGCTGAACCGCTGGTTTTTCCCTAACGCCGGGTTGGAGTTATACAGCGATTCGTTATACAGCTCGGCGTATTCCCACGAGTTCACCAGGTCGGGCTTGTAGGTAGGCATCTTGGTTCCCACCATGCCGTTGTAGGTAACCTGGATGCGGCCTTCCTTGCCTTGCTTGGTGGTTACCAGCACTACTCCGTAAGCGGCGCGCGCGCCGTAGATGGCCGACGAGGCGGCGTCTTTCAGAAACGAGATGTTCTCGATGCTGTTCGGGTCGAGGTTGGCGAAGAAGGTGGCGTCCGAAATGGCTCCGTCGATTACGTACAGCGGCTCCGACTTGCCTAAGTTACCGCGCCCGCGGAAGTTGATGCTCGGGTCTTTGCCGGGCTGGCTGATAATCGTTACGCCCGGTACGCTTCCCTGCATCGACGAGAGGATGTTGGTTTGTGCCCGGTCGGTGAGTGTTTCGGCGCTGATGGAGGCTACCGACCCGGTGAGGTTTACTTTCTTTTGCGTGCCGTATCCTACTACCACTACTTCGTCGAGCGCCCGGGTGTTTTCGTCGAGCGTTACGTTCACTACCGGCTGCCCCTTTACGGCGATTTCTTTCGTGTTATATCCTATATACGAAACCACGAGTTTGCCTTCGGCCGGCACGGTGAGGGTGAACTTTCCGTCGACGTCGGTAATCGTACCGTTCGACGAAACGCCTTTTTCCACTACGTTCGCCCCGATAACCGGCAGCCCCGAGGCGTCG
Source organism: Parabacteroides sp. (assembly GCA_048468815.1). Lineage (GTDB taxonomy): Bacteria > Bacteroidota > Bacteroidia > Bacteroidales > Tannerellaceae > Parabacteroides_B. Next base: position 8,198 of record DBGBSM010000053.1, on the reverse strand, counting down.
TTTACCGTACCGCTGACCCGCATTCTTTTTACGGGTTGCTGCGCTGCGGCTTGCGTCTGTCCGGCGTTCGCATCGCCTTTGAACAGAACGATGTGCTTGTCGTTAATGACATACCGTACGTTTTCGCCGGCGAAGAGCTGGTCGAGGATTTCCATTACGGTTTTGTCGTGTACCGTTACCGATACTTTGCGGGTGGCGTTTACTTGCCCTACGTTGTACGTAAAGTAGAACTCGCTCTTTTTTTCAATGTGGAAGAGCACGTCGCGCACCGTTGCGTTTTTCATGTCGAGCGATAAACGGACGGATTGGGAGTACGTCGTGCCGGCTACGGCCGGCCAGGTGCTTAACAAAAGGAGTAACAGCAGGCACCTGCCGATAAATACGCTTCTTTCGAACCGGGACAAGCCGGGGGCGTTGTCCGGTGCTTTTTTCATCGTGTGATTCATGTAGTAGAAGATAATGAGTTAATAATTCGTTCGGGTAATCCCGGGTGGTCGCCGGGTGTTTTCCGGCAGGCTCGTGTACGGGCGAGGCCGGTCGGGTTTGTGTGGCGGTGTGTTACATAGGCTTTTTATTTTGAGGGTTGAACAGTCGGATGTGTTCGCCGGTAAATGCGTAGTTTACCTTGTTCGTGGCTTTCAGCAGGTCGAGTATCTGCCGGACGGTGGCCGTTTCTTGGAAGTGGCAGGTGAAGCGCTCTGCGGCCAGTACGCTGTCGGTCAACCGGAACCGGACGTCGTACCGGCGTTCCAGTGCCGGCACGATTTCGTCTAATCTTTTGTCGATAAAGGCGGTTTCGCCTTTTATCCACGCTTGTACCAGGTCGGTCGGTACGTTGCGGGTTACCGTGAGTCCGGTTTGTGCGGAGTAAGTGGCCTGTTCCCGCGGGTGCAGCACGAGGCTTTTCGTACGGTCGCCGGTATGGATTTCCACGTTACCTTCGGTGAGGGTAACCACCTGTTTCTCGTCGGGATAGGTTCGCATATTGAAGCGGGTGCCCCGTACTTGAACGGATAGCAGCGACGAATGTACGGTGAAGGGCGACCGTTCGTTGTGGCTTACTTCGAAGAAGGCTTCGCCTTCGAGCGTTACTTCCCGGTGTCCGCTGGAGAAACGGGCGGGGTAAACGAGCTTGCTTTCCGAGTTGAGCCATACCCGGGTGCCGTCGGATAACGATACGGTGCTCCGTTGCCCTTTCGGAACTTCGATTACCGTGGGTTCGGCCGCCTGGCTGTCGGATGCGATATAAAGGTTCGCGCCTAATAAGGCAATCAGTACGATGCTGACGGCATATTTCAGTAAGGAAGAGAGCCGGAACCGGCTGTGGAAGCGTTTCCCGGCCGGCACACTCTTCCCGGTCTGTTGTTTCAGCCCGGTAATAAAACGCCGGTAGGCTTCCTCTATCTCTTTCCGGTCGGAATAATAGATTTCTTTTTTCAGGCTCCAGATCCGCTCCATCTCGAACAGCCATTCGGCATTGGCTTTGCCGGCTTCCAGCCAGCGGTTTATCCGCCTGGTTTCTTCCGGAGTGCACGAGTGGGTGAGGAACCGTATCAGTAAGAGGTCGTCCATGCTTCTTTATCGGGTGTATATAAAGAAGACGACCGGGGCGTATCCGGTTACTTAGTGGAAAAAGGAGAATTTTTCAGTTCATCCGGGCGAACATGAACAGCAATACGAACAGATCCTTCAGGTCTTCGCGAAGGAAATTGAGGGCCTGGTAGATATGGGCGTCGACGGTGCGCGGAGAGATGTGCATCGCTTCGGCGATTTCTTTGTGGGTCATGTCCTGGAAATAACACAGGCGGAAAGCCTGCGCGCACTTGGGCGGCAGTTTGTTTACCGAGAGCTCGATGATTTCGCGTAAGTCCCGGTCTATCACCTGCTTCAATACGTCGTTGGCGTCCGTATGGTCGAGCAGCGAGTTGATGCGGTTCTCGGCGATTTGCACGCGTGCCTCGTACTCTTCCACCACCATTTGGTGCTTGATGTGGTCGAGGCATTTGTTTTGTATCCATTTGTACAGGAAGGAGTGAATCTTCTCGGCCTCGATGGTTTCCTTTTGCACCCAGTACGAAGTGAAGAGTTCCTGAACCAGGTCTTTGGCTACCTGGTCGTCGACGAAACGGCATGCTAATCCCATCAGCTTGGGATAAAAGAAATGAAAGAACCGCTTGAACTCGGATTCGTCTCCTTTCTTTACTTTTTGTATGTCGATTGGCATCTCCATATCGGGTTTTACTTTCCTTGTTCCGGCTGGCTTCCGCACCGGAAGCGGGCTTCGATTCTTTTTCTTCGACCTGTTTTTCAAAGGATATTGCGGCGAAGTTAAGGAAAACTTTTGATATATTTTTGTCGCTTTTCCGATGGAGAGCAGTCCGGAAGAGGGGAACGGATTTGTGTGCGCAAGGGAAAGCGCCTGCTTGATAGGGAGTTGGAAGGAGACGGAAGGAAGAGGGAATTTTTCTTTTTTGTCTAACGAATTACCAGCCTCCTCCTGCCGATTCCTGGAAAGCGCCGGCCGTTTCGCTTCAGGTTCCGGCGCCTTCGACAACAGCCATCATCGGGAGGCGTTTTTGTCCGCGCCTCCCGTTTCGTATTCGACGATAGCGTATAACGGATACGAGTATCCGGCTGCGGTTGTTGCGGCAGCCGTTTCTACCGGCCGCTGCGCGGTGCCTGATAAGCCAGCAACCGGTTTTCCGCCCAGCTTTCGTACCGGGTGCCGGGGCGCCCGTAGTTGCAATACGGGTAAATGCTGATGCCGCCGCGGGGCGTGAAGATGCCGGTTACTTCGATGTATTTCGGGTCCATCAGCCGGATGAGGTCTTTCATGATCAGGTTTACGCAGTCTTCGTGGAACGCGCCGTGGTTGCGGAAGCTGAACAGGTAGAGCTTCAGGCTTTTACTTTCCACCATCTTCACGCCGGGCACGTAATCGATGTAAATCGTGGCGAAATCGGGTTGCCCGGTGATGGGGCAGAGGCTCGTAAACTCCGGGCAGTCGAAGTGTACCCAGTAATCGTTTTCCGGATGCTTGTTGGTAAAGGCTTCCAGTACTTCCGGCGCATACGTTTGCTTGTACTCCGTACGGCCGTTGCCCAGTAAAGTGAGTTCTTTTTCTTCCATAAGTCAGTAATCGGTGTTTTTAGTCAGCAGGTAGTTTTCCAGTCCTTGTTTCCGTAGCTTGCAGGCCGGGCAATGGCCGCAGCCGTCGGCTACTACGCCGTTATAGCAGGTAAGCGTTTCGTTGCGAACCAGGTCGAATACGCCCAATTCGTCGGCCAGCGCCCATACTTGCGCTTTATCGCGCCACATCAGGGGGGTATGAATTACGAACGGGTAATCCATCGCCAGGTTCAGCGTAACGTTGAGCGAGCGGACAAAGGTGTCGCGGCAATCGGGATAGCCGCTGAAGTCGGTCTGCGAAACACCGGTTACGATATGCCGTATCCCTTTGCTGCGTGCCAGGATGGCGGCGAACGACAGGAATACCATGTTCCGGCCCGGAACGAATGTGTTGGGGTAACTGCCTGCGGGTTGCTCTTCGTCCATGGGAATGTCGGCATGGGTGAGCGAATCGGCCGATAACTGGCCGAGCAGCGATACGTCGAGCAGTTCGAACGGGACGTTCGCTTTCCGGGCGATAGCGGCGGCAATCTCGGTTTCTTTCCGGTGCTTTTGCCCGTATACGAACGATACGGCGCATACGGACGCAAAGTTTTCGAGTGCCCAGAACAGGCAGGTGGTTGAATCCTGGCCGCCGGAAAAACAGACTAAGGCGGTTTCTTTTTGTTCCATTTTCTTTTGTTTTGTTTCGGATAAACGGGAATAGCTCGTGCCCCGGCCCAACCGAGCGGACTTGTTTCCGCTTTTCTTCGAAAAGGGAAGACCGGCCGCGCTTCGGTATAACCGAACCGGGTTTTGTTTCTGCACTCGGCTTGCGCTATCCCGGGACTATACTAAACAGAGGAGGGGTGTTCCGTACGGGGCAGCCGGTTGAACCCGGAATGCCGTTTTCTTGTTTTTTACGTGGTTGAGCAAGCACACGGAAGCAATCTCCTTCGGGCAACAAAGATAAAGAAGATTGCCGATTGACGAATGTTTTTTCAACACTTTGTCGTAGCTTTCTGACTATCAGTAGCGAAATAAAAAACTAAAAAATAATTGCCGCCAATTGTTGCACAATTCGAAAAGACATTCTATCTTTGCATCGCAATTCAGAGGAATAGCAGTAGAAAAAGAAAATAAGGTGCGTTAGTTCAGTTGGTTAGAATACATGCCTGTCACGCATGGGGTCACGGGTTCGAGTCCCGTACGCACCGCTAAAAAGTAAGTAAAATACAGAGAAGTCTTTGATTAGTAACATAATCGAAGACTTTTTTTTGTGCTGTGCCGAATGCGCCGTTTTTATTCGGTTTCAGTGCCCGGTATCTGCAACCACCTGGCCGTTGCTGTATTTTACCGTGCGTCGAATCGTACCGTCAGAGTTGTAGAATACCACATCGCCATCCGGCACATAGTCGTATTTGAGGTGTTGCGCTTCATATAACATGTCTTTACTGCTGCTCCCGCCTATACCTCCGCCTCTGCCTCCTAAAGCCGTTGCGATTGTTAAAGCCGTAGCAGCAACCGCTTTCGCCACTTCCAGCTTTTCTTTTGTCGTAGTTCCCTGCTTCGGGATAGCCCGGGCCATACCGCTTTCTGCCAACACGCCGTTTATGTATTTTGCGTAAGCGCCGTTGAGTTCGTACCCGGTAATTCGGTGTCGGTATTCCAGCACACCCCGGTGGTCGTAATGGAGATACTCCACAGGTACGGCCTGACGGTATTTAATCCACTTCCCACACTTATTATATACCACAGCCGAAGAATCGCTTCTGTAATAGACTTCTGTTACATAATCTTTGTAAATATCGGCATACTCTGTGGTATCGCTTCTGACTTGTCTGTTTATTTCTCCGGCATATTCGTACGCTCCATCTTGAATAAAGCACTCGTCGTTCCCTCCTAAAGCGATTCGCTGACCTGTATGGTTAGAGTAATAGTAATAATTGTAAAACACTTTGTTGTGGCTGTAGAGGTACATGAAAGGATAGGTACTTCCTTCTTCGTCGTAACGGCACACATTTATAATGCTATCGTTTTCCAAACGGTAAGTGTATTCGTATCCTTGCTTTTTTCCGTTCTTATAATTTACCGTTTCATACGAGTTATATCCGTAATCGTACCGGAAAGCCATGCCCTCTTGTTTGCCGTCTTCGTAATACTCCACCTTTCGTATGTCATGATCGGCGCCATACCACCGGATGCACTTTCCGTGGAGTTTCCCGTGTTTATAATTCACGCTATCCAGCCGGTTCTCTATCCAGAATCCTTCTTTTTCTCCGTTTACGACGCGCCCTTTGTAATATTCTGGCGATGACGGGTCGTCGCCTTCCACGATAGAATCGCGGATAGAAGAAAAAGGAGACGGGTAAAGCGTTTTGAGTGAAAAAACAGGCGCTTTTTCTCCTTTATTGCAAGAGAGGGCGAATACCGAGATACAGGCGAGCCATACGAATACCTTCTTCATAAGAAACCGTTTTAATTTTAATCCGGAAAGTCTTTACAGGGTATACAGGGTTGCATATTCCCCTGCGAAAATACTGTTTTTTTCATTAGGACAAAGCTAAGTGCCCTATTTTGTAACCGGAGGTGTAGAAAAGTAAACCCGTTAAAAAGACGCTGTTTTCCCGGTGTCGGGTATACGCATATAAAAGGAGCTTCTTACCGCTCCGTAACTGTACGTCCTCGTTTTTCTGTTCGCCGCATCCGCTCGGGGCGTTTGGGGGAAATAGGTACGGAAATGACCGGTTGTGCAGCAGATAAATTCTGTTTCCTGCCGTAAAAAAGATCGTCTGACCCGGGCGTTTCACCCGTCTGACCTGGGGCGACCACCCGTCCGACCCGGGTTGACCACTCGTCCGACCCGGGTCGGACGATAAAAAAAGCGGCATGAATCCGGATTTTATACGGCATAAACGGGAAAATTTCCGGCGCGGTTTATCGGAACCGGCCGTAAGGAAATTCAAAAGAAAACCGGTTTTTACTCCGCCACTTGTTTTGCTTCGTAATTGCGGGTGCACATTTCCCAGCACAGTTTCAGCCAGATAAGTACGCAGGGCAACGCTTTCAGGGCATAGGGCTGTACCAGATTCTTCCGGATAAATGCGGGGAAAAGGTCGGAGGGCGACATGCTCGTCAGGATAAAGGCGAATATCATTAGCGCCGCGTCCCAGCCCGAGCGTTTCCACGGTGCCGTAACGTACCAGATACTTGCCCCTACCAGGGCGATGATGTAACTGCTCGATTCGCTTCCGGTACTGAACAGTACTACGAACAGCATCACGGAGGCCAGCAGGGCATACCGGAAATCCCGGAATTTGTACTGGCCGATGCGCAGATACGGCAGTGCGAACAGGAGTAGGCCGCCCAGGATAATCCAGAAGTCGGAGTAAGAAGCGGAGTGCGATAGTTTGCGTATCATTCCCAGCAGGGAAATATTCTGGTGAAGCGAAAACTGATTGTCCTGGTTCTTGGTTATCAGTCCGTCGAACCACTCCCGGTATTGGCCGATTACGTAATCGGGGCTGCTGATGAGCATGGGCAGCACGAAGAGTACGGCCGACCATCCGATAAAGGAAAGGATGAATTTGAGTTTATGGCGGGAGAAGAAAAAGAAGGCCAATCCTACGATGCCGTACAGCTTGACGAAGGTGCCGATAAGGATAAGCAGTGTAGCCCATCCGTCTTTTCCTTTCGTGATGCAGTAAAACGACGCTACGATAATGGCTGCGATGGCGATGTTGAACTGGCTCATAAACAACGCCGTCATCAGCTCGTGGGCGCAAAACCAGTAAATAAATACGTGTTGCCGGCGGTCGAGCGGCAATACCCGGATGGCGTAGTACAGCGACAACCCCAGTGCGATGCTCCATAAAATCACCCCGGCGGGAACGGGTAGCAGTGCGAACGGAGCGATAATCAGGCTGAACAGCGGTCCGTAATGGTTCACGTCGTTATAGCAATCCGGATAGGGGGCGTAGAGCGACACCCCTTCTACGGTATGCCAGTATACATAACGGAATATCAAGAAGTTATTGCATTTATGTATTTTGGTGATACCGGCTATGATGCTTATCAGCGCCCATAACCCGAACAGGGTGCGGTAATCGCTGAAAAAGGGCTTACGGATAAAGTCGTTCGCTTTTTTTATCAGGGTCGTTTTCATCGGGGGATGCTTTTTTATCTAAAATTTCTTCTATCGTATACAGGGGGCGCCCTTTTACTTCGGATTGGCTTTAAGGGCGAGAAACAATACCTAATTTCATTTTTCGATGGCATTGGGGCGAACCCGGTCTGTAAATTCGGAGAACGTAATAAACTCGCGTTTCTTTCTTTTGAAGTAACGAATCAGGTCGGCGAGCCGCTTTTCCATGCCTTCGCCCGAGTGGTTGCGGATGATAAAAGGCATTTTCAGTTCAGGCCTTTCGGCCAGCGGGTAAAATTCCCAGGGATGGAAATACGTTACCAGATGCCCGTCGTGTTTCGCGGTACGATTCGCCAGCCAACGATACAGGGAAGCCGGCAGGTTATGATACGCCAGCCAGAAAAGTGGAAATCGCAGCCAGGGAGTAACCGAGGCCGGAATCTGCAATACGTTGTTACGCAAAAAATAGGTGCGCGGAGTGGAAAGATGCATGTAGCGACCCGGAATAAACGTAGGGTTCAACGACGAATTGTATTCGTAGCCCGCTTCGTACACCGCTTGTTCCGATACCGGCATCATCCGGGCCATCCGGTATCCGCGTACCGGGCAGCCGGTGAGTTCGCGGAGCTTGTCGCGCGAGTCTTTCAGGTCGCTTTCCCGGAACGAGCCGTGGTGGTACCCGTGCGAAGCGATTTCATGCCCTTCTTCCCGGATACGTCGCATGATTCCGGGAGCGTGCATGGCGAAATCGACCGTACAAAAGAAGGTGGCCCGAACCTGTTCCCGTTTCAGACAGTCCAGTATTTTTTCGGTTCCGTAACGCGAAACACACATCTGTTCCTCGAACGGAAACTCGACCTTATGTTCCAGCGGTACGTCGAATTCTTCTGTATCGAAACTTAATAATATCATATTTTTCGCTTTCTTCGAAGCAAAGAGAGTGCAA
>DBGBSM010000052.1:0-6083 GCA_048468815.1 Parabacteroides sp. | reverse complement strand
GCTGAAACGGTACGGCCCGGTATTCGTGGAGTTGATTCGCTTCGTGTTGCATCTGCCGGAAGAATAGGCAGCCGGGGTAAAAAAAGCAGGTGTTGCCCGTTTTTTCAAGAACAACAGGCGTTTCCGGAAGGGGCGCTACGTTTTTTCGGGTTCATGCGGGAGGAAACCCGCACGGCGCTGCATACGAACTGTATTCGTAGGTTGCGAATATATATTCTGAGCTTGCGAATTTATATTCGCAGGCTGCGAATATAAATTCGTAGCCTGCAAATACAGTTTTCCGTATGGAGAAACGGAAAAAGCGACGGCTGGAAGCCGGGTTCGACAGAGTAACGAATAAAATACGGATTACACCCGTTCCCTTCTTAAAAAACCACGCGTTATGCTGCCTCCGCCCCAAAAATAAAAAAGTACAGAGTACAAACACAGAATCACGGAAACACGGAGTTTCAAAATTGTTTCTCAATCTGAATACTCCGTGTTTCCGTGACTCTGTGTTCTATTCTCCCGGGAAACGAATTTTATCCTCCCTTACTTCAACTCCTTAATCCGGATATTCCGGAATTTCACTTCCGAGCCGTGACCCAGGAAAGCGATATGCCCTTTTTTGTTGAACAATCCCGGATGTTCCTGTCCGTCGGGCGTACCGTTCTTTACGGCATCGCGGATATTGCCGTCTACTATCACCACCCCGTTTACCGTAACCCGGATGTGGTCGCCATGCGCCCGAATCTCTTCGGTGTTCCACTCGCCCACCGGGTTGCAGGCATGCTTCATGGCCGGCAAAATGCCGTATACCGAGCCGTGGTGCTGTAACGGCGTAATGTCTTTATACACCGGATGCTCGCAATCCAGTATTTGCACTTCCATACCTACATAGGCCGCATCGCCTTCCATCGGCGTACGAATGCCCACCCCGTTATTGGCGGCCGGAGTAAGACAGAACTCGAACCGGTAAACGAAATCGCCGAACTCGTCTTTCGTGTACAGGTTTCCGCCGAAACTTTGCGTGGGGTGCATCACGATACAACCGTCTTCGAGTACGTAATCGCGGGTGTTGCCCGTCCATTCGTGCATATTCGTACCGTCGAACAACACACGGAAACCCGCTTTTTCCTCTTCCGCCGGCAACCGGAACGGCTCCGGCCGCTCCAGCTCGCGGATATACAAATTACGGTAATACACCTTGCTGCCGTGCGCCTGCAATTCGATTTGCTCCGCCGCCGGCACCGGCAACCCGGCATCCCAGTAATTTTCGAGGATTACGTTATCGGTTACCAGCTCGCCGTTGAGGTAAACGGTAACCCGGTCGCCCGTCATGCGGATAAAAAACGTATTCCACTCGCCCAGGCGGTTGTCGGCCACCTTCAGCGGTTTACTGGGGTTGATGCGGTTGTTGTACAAACCGCCCGAACCTACCTGCGCACCCACTTTCACACGAGCCGTATCCCATATCTGAACCTGCGGCGTACCCCGTAAATAAATGCCGGCATCCGCTTCAGGGCCTGCCGGGTCGAGCCGCCAATCCACGTACATTTCGAAATCGCCGTAGCGCTTTTCCGTACACAGGTTATCGAACCCGTCGCCTTCGAAAACCAGGCAACCGTTCTCCGCTTTCCAGTCGCGCCGGGCCGCTTCGTCCGCCTTAGCCTGCGCTTTCGCCAATTGCGCGGCGCTCATCCGGGCACGTGTAAGCGGCGTACCTACCAACCCTTTCCAGCCCGTCAGGTCACGCCCGTTGAACATCGAAACGAAGCCGCCGGCAGGCACTTCTTCCAACCAGGCCGCCACAGCCTTACGCTTTGCCGCCGCATCCGGCCCGTTTCCTACTCCGGCAGCCCGTTCGAGCAACCGTTTTACATCGGGCCCGGCATATTCCCGGTGCGCCAGCGCGATGTCGATAACCGCGGCGGCCGCCACTTGCTGCAAAGCCTTATCTTCCAGAAAGGTGCCGGCATACAGCAATGCCTGGAAGGTACCGGTTTCCGCTATCTCCTGCAACACCCGACTCCGCTGCGAATCGTTCCGGGCTGCTTCCATCGCCTTGCGTAAAAAAATCATCCGGTTCTGGGGCGTCATATCCGAACCGGCTACCTGGCACACATACGCCTCCAAGGCCCGGCCGGCAAGCGCCTCGTCCGGCGAGCCGGCGGCAACGGCAAGCAACTCGTCGAGCGCTCCGGTTCCTGCGAAACGGGTTAAAGCCGCAAAAGCCGCTTCGCGCGTTTCGCCGGTTCCCGTTCGAAAGCCCGAAACAATCATTTCCAACGCCTTCGCTTCGCCCGTACGCGCCAAAAGCGGATAAAACAGGTGTTTCTTGCTGTCGCCCGCCCGGTACATCTGCTCGATAATCGTATTCAACTGCTCGCGCGGCGACCGGCCGGCCAAAACGGCGGCAATGGCTTCCTGCAGGGCCGGCACATCTTCGGCAGGCGCCTCTTGCAACATACCGAACAACCGGATTAACTCCCGTGCCGTCACTACTTCTTTCAGCGCACGCAAAGCGGCTGTTTTCACTTCCTTATCGGGCGAGGCGATTAAATTGTATACCGTATTCACGTTATCGTCGGCTTTCCGGAGCGCCAGTAATTCGAGGGCTGCAATCTTTCCTTGGTTCGGGAGAGAAGGGACGGCGCGCGCCACAGCTGTAGATACATCGCCGTCGAACGCGGCCAACGTAGCCTTTCCCAATGCCGTAAGCTCCGCATCGTCGCTGCCGAGCAGTTCCACTAATAACGGAACGGCTCCCCGGTCGCGCACTTTTACCAACGCCCAGGCGGCCGCTTTTTTCACTTCGAAAGCGGTATCTTTCAACTGATTTTGCAATACGAGAAGCGCCGGAAGTTCGTATTTTATCTCCAACGTGCGGATGGTTTGCGCCACCTCGGGACAGGCGCAGTGCGAAGCGATCCAGTTCAGCACGTCCGCTTTTGCTTCCGGCTTGAGTTTCGGTAAGCGTTTGATAATTTCCTTATAGGCTTCCGCATCCCGGATGCCGGCTGCGCTCTGCAAAGCGGCCCGACGGTACTCCGGGTCGGAGTCGTTCAACGCTGCGAGCAGCAGTTCCGCTTCCTCGCCTTTCTTCACGGAAAAAAGCACCTCCAACGCTGCCGCCCGCGTATCCATCCGGCCTGCTTTAGCGGCATTTTTCAACAGAGCCGCCGCATCTTTCGCCACCCGGCCGGTGTTTCCCTGTGCGCCCACTCTTTTCAGCAACGCCGCATACGAAGCGGTAACTCCTCCGGGTTCCCATACATAGCCGGCTCCTTTGGCCCGGGCTGCCAGCCAATCCAGCGATGCAGCCGAGCCGCAACGGGCCAAAGCCCGGGCAATCGCCTGGTCGTAACTACCGTTGCCTGTTCCGGTTAGAGCCGACAAGGCTTCTTCGGCCCCGGAAACTCCGGTACCGCCCAACGCATCGATTATCGCTTCGCGGCAAGCTCCCTCCGAGGCGGGAAGCGCTTCCAGCAGCGCGTTGCCGGCATCCGTTCCGCCTATCGCACCCAGGGCCGCCGCTGTTTCGCCGCACAAAGCGGAGTCGGAAAGATACGTGCGGAGCAACGATACGTTCCCGGTGCCGCCTATCTGCTGCAACTGCGCGATAAGAAACGCTTTAGCCGGCGTACCGGCAACGGTTTGCAAGGCTTTGCCGTAAGCTGCCGCTACAGCTTGTCGTTCCGGTTCGTTTTCCGGTTGCGCCGCATAGCGGGTAAGAAGCGTTAAGGCTGTTCCGGCACGCCGGCTCCGGTCGGCATCGTTCGTTTCCAGCAGAGCGGCCAGCATCGAAACGCCTTCTTCGCCGCAGGCAGTTAAATCGGTCATCAGTTTGCCGGAGTCGCCCGGCCGCAGGTTGTCCATTTGCGCCAGCACATCGGCCACGGTCGTTTTCACCGTGCGTTGCGTCTGTGCGGAAAGCGCCGCAACAGAAAGGAACAGCGCAATAAGCGTAGAATAAATAGAGTTCATAAGGTAGTTATTTTATAGATTGTTTTTCCCGACAAAACGGCTCACCCGTAAAACCGTTTTTTACAACCCGGCAGCCAAACCCTGTCTGTACACGCATAAGTGGTTGAATGGGAAAGCCCGGAAAGGAGATTACCACAAAGATAAAGAATTTTTCAGAACCGTTCTTACTAACGGTATTTTATTTATCCCGGTAGCTGGGTTAGCGCCTGCACGCTTTGTACGCCGCCCGGCATACAGGGGCGCTTGTTACGCCGAAGGCAATGAGAATCCGTATTTATTTATCTTCTTTCGCTCCGTCTTCCTCCTTTTCCGCTTCCTCTTTCTGTATATAAACCGTTTGCGTGGGGAAAGCAAAGTCGAGTCCCGCTTTGTTGAACGCTTCCAGTATGGCCAAGTTCATATTCGAGGTTACGCTCCCTATATCTCCTTGCTTCTCGATGAAATAGATATAGGTAATCACTAAAGCGGAATCAGCGTACTGCATGAAGTTGGCCGCTACGTCGGAGGAGAGGGTAGAAACGTCTTTCACTCGTCCGGGCAAGCTCTTCAGGATGTCTATGGCTTCCTGCATTTTTTCGGGCGGCGTGTCATACGTCAGTCCGATATTCAGCACGACCCGGCGGCTCGGTTCCGAAGAAATGTTGATAATGGTGGAGTCTGTAATTTTGTAATTCGGGAAAGTGATGATTCGTTTGTCGTAATCCATGATTCGCGTACTACGGATGCCTACGTCGATTACGGTTCCTTCCATATCGCCCACACGAATCGTATCGCCGATATTGAAAGGCTTGTCCGTGAGAATAGTGAACGCACCGAAGACATTCTTCACCGTATCTTGCGCTGCCAAAGCGAAAGCGATACCACCGATACCCAGGGTGCCCAGCAAAGCGCTGATATTGACGCCGACGTTGCTCAAAGCCATTACCAGGCCGATAATCCAGATAAGAATCAGAATCGTTCGTTTGATAACGGGCATCATTTTATTAATCTGCCCGTTGGCCATATGTCCCCAGTAGTTCTGGAGCAGGCTGCCGAACAAACGGGTGAATATCCACGTAATATCCAGAATAATCAAAATCCTGTACGTGTTATCCACGATTTTCACAAAGCTATCCGGATAAACCAACCGGTGGATGGCCAGCCAGAAACCCAACAGGATAACGGCAAACTTGAGCGGTGGCTCCAGGGAATAATAAATAATATCGTCTACATGGTTTTTGGTGCGGCTCACAAAGGGTTTTATAAATCTTTTGCTAAACCACGCGATTAAATTCATAACAATCACCGCTCCTACGATGTAGAGAATGGCGATAAGCCAAGTCTGAATGGAATTTCCCAATATTTCGTAGTGCAACATACTCCGACTTTGCTTTAATTAGACATCCGTACTTAGGACTACAACCGATAAAACCGGAATTTGTTCGGATGATTAACATTCAGCAATATACATCATTGAAAAGCACCGGCCGCTTCGTATGGGAAGCGAGTACGCGAAAAGGGAACACAGAGGCACGGAGACACAGAGAAGAGAAATGGAGAAAAGAAAAGAGAAAAACATCTGTACGATTACAAGCCGCTGTATCTCCTTACTCTAAAACACACCGGCTGCTTCGTATGAGACCCAGGGGCCTCAGCGAGAGAGCGTGAAGAAAATGGTACGGAGCGAACGCCCGGAAGGCCACGCTGTTTGAGCTCCTGCAAGGAGCGAGTTCGGGTCCTTCAGCGAGTGAAGTGCCATTTTTAGAGGGGCGACGTGTCAGCCCTTGAACTTTGCATAAATCCCTCACGCTCGGCATTATCCAAACACGTTTGGCTAGTGCCTCTCTCAATCGGGATTTTCTTTGTTTTGTTTCTTTTGCGTCAAGGCGAAAGTACATGACAAAAAGTAAACACAGAGACACGGATACACAGTTTCGTATAACCGGCATTCCCGGTATAACCGCATTGAATAAAGCCGGCCGCTTCGTATGGAACCACGGGCCTCGGGCGATGAGCGTTAAGCAGCACGGCTGAAAGAGAGCGTGAAAAAAGCCACGCTGTTTGAGCTTCCTTCAGGAAGCGAGTTCGGGGCTTTTAGCGAACGAAAGCCGGGATGTAGCGAAGCGGACGTAGCCCTT
>DBGBSM010000051.1:0-9208 GCA_048468815.1 Parabacteroides sp. | reverse complement strand
TCGGGGCTTTTAGCGAGCGAAAGCCGGGATGTAGCGAAGCGGACGTAGCCCTTGAACTTTCTTTGCTTCGTTTCTTTGGTTCAAGCCAAAGAAATGAAGACCGCCGGTAGGCGCCGTCGGCAGACGCCCCGCGGCGAGCGAGAAAATACCCGGATCGACACCAAGTAACGGACAATGTCCGTTTTGTTGCATCCTTTGTCTTTTCTGTCAGCCCTTCGCCTGATGCGATGAATAATTTTGTTGCCGGATAGAGGCACGCCTGCGAACCGGCGCCCGCCTCCGTTTGCATACCATATATTAATCATAACTAATACCAGATTTCCAAAATGAAAAAAACGATTGAAGCTGTATCCGGCATAAAGGGTCGCTTGTGGATGCTGATGCTCGCAGTGCTTTGTATGCCTGTCGCAGCATGGGCCCAAACCCAGCGAACGGTAACCGGAACAGTGTGCGACGAAACCGGAGAGCCCCTGATAGGCGTCTCGGTTCAGGTGGTCGGAGCCCCCGTGGGCACTTCGACGGATATAGACGGGCAGTATAGCCTGAAGCTATCGCCTGAAGTGAAGCAACTCACGTTTTCGTATGTGGGGTACCTGCCGCAAACGGTAAACGTATCTTCCGGCGTTATCAACGTAACCCTCCGACCCAATACCCAGCTACTCGACGAGGTAGTAGTAATCGGCTACGGAGTGCGCAAGAAAAACGACCTCACCGGCTCGGTAGCCTCGGTAAGCGAAAAAGACTTTAACAAAGGAATGATTTCGTCGGCCGAGGAGCTTATCAACGGGAAAATAGCCGGCGTGCAAATCACCAGCGCAGGCGGTTCGCCCAACGGCGGCAGCACGATACGGGTACGCGGCGGCGCTTCGCTCAACGCCTCCAACGACCCGCTTATCGTACTCGACGGGGTACCCCTCGAAGTAGGCGGCAGCGTGCAGGGTTCCGGCAACTTCCTGAGCCTGATCAACCCCAACGACATCGAGAGCATGACCATTCTCAAGGATGCCTCGTCTACGGCCATCTACGGTTCGCGCGCTTCCAACGGCGTGATTCTCATCACCACCAAGAAAGGCTCGGGCGACCGCGTCCGGGTTTCTTTCCAAACCACCCACTCGCTATCTACCAAGAGCAACGTGGTGCCTACCATGAGCCGCAGCGAGTTCGTCGACGCCGTGAACACGTTCGGCACCGACGCTCAGAAAGCGCTGTTGGCCGACGGCATCGCCCGGTACAACGCCGATACCGACTGGAACGACGCGATTTACCATACGGCCTACGGTACCGACAACAACGTCAGCGTGGCCGGCCGGGTTGCCGCCTGGCTTCCTTTCCGCGTGTCGCTGGGCGGCATGTATCAAAACGGCATCCTGCGAACCGATAACGCCAACCGCTATACGGGGAATGTCAATCTCAATCCCACCTTGTTCGACGACCACCTCCACATCAACCTGAGCGCCAAAGGCACTTACTCGAAAAGCCGGTTCGCCAAGACCGACGCCGTGTGGAATGCGATGGCCTACGACCCGACCCGTCCCGTTTACGACCCGGAAAGCGCCTTCGGCGGCTATTACGAGGTAATCGACAATGCCGGCCGTCCGGCTCAAGGGGCTATCGGCAACCCCGTGGCCATGCTCGAGCAAACGAGTTACAAGTCGAAAGTGTACCGCATCATCACGAATGCCGACATCGACTACCGGCTGCATCCGCTGCCCGCACTGCGCCTGCATCTGATTGCCGGTTACGACTACTCGCACGGCTATACCGACAACTATGTGGCGGCCGATAGTTTCGGCGAGTTCAGCAACGGCGGCTCCGATTACCGTGTAGGGCCGCAAAAGAACTACAACAAACTGCTCACGGCATACGTGAACTACAACAAGGATTTCAAGGCCATCCGGAGCAACGTCGACGCCACGTTCGGTTACGACTACCAGCATTGGAAATATACGATTCCGGCTTACGACGTGCGCAACCTGGCAGGCGAAACCCGCTCCACGTCGCCTGCGGTAGACCAGCGCCACAACCTGCAATCGTATTACGGGCGCTTAAACTATACGCTGATGGAACGCTACCTGGTAACGGCTACGTTCCGCCGCGACGGCTCGTCGCGTTTCGCCGAAGACAACCGCTGGGGTACGTTCCCCTCCGTGGCACTGGCCTGGCGTGTATCGCACGAGGATTTCTGGAAGGCGCTTTCTCCCGTGATGAACGACTTTAAGCTCCGCGCCAGCTACGGCGTGACGGGGCAGCAAGACGGCATCGCCAATTATTTCTACATGCCTTCGTATACCATCTCGCAACCGGGAGCTTACTATCCGGTAGGAGGCGAGCCCGTCTATACCTATCGTCCCGAGGCGTACAACGACAACCTGAAGTGGGAAACCACCAAGTCGTGGAACTTCGGTATCGATTTCGGGTTCCTCGACAATCGCTTTACCGGTACGGTGGATTACTATACGCGGAAGACCGAAGACTTGCTCGCCACCGTTCCCGTGCCTGCCGGTACCAATTTCGCCCGCGAGATGTTGATGAACGTGGGGAATGTGTCGAGCAAAGGAGTCGAAATCGCGTTGAACGCCAACCTCGTCAGCACGAAAGACTGGAGTTGGACGGCTACGGCCAACGCCGCCTGGCAACGGGTGCGAATCACCAATCTCACGCTCAATCCCGATGCTCCCAGTCCCGATACGCCTGTGGGTTGGATGGAGTCTACGCCCGTGATGGTGTTCTCCACCGATTATGCCCCGTATTCGTATTTCCTGTATAAGCAGATTTACGACGAGAAAACCGGGTTGCCGGTAGAAGGGCTGTACGCCGACCTCAACGGCGACGGCCAGGTGGACGAAAACGACCGGTACCACAGCCATTCCCCGGCGCCCGACTGGATTTTGGGTTTCTCTACCTCCCTGCGGTATAAGCAGTGGACGCTTTCCACGTCGTTACGCGCCAACCTGGGCAATTACCTGTATAACGGTTCGGGCGCCAACCAGGGCGCCTGGGAATGTACTACCTGGTCGGCCGGGCAGATTAACAACCTCAACGCCAGTTTCCTCGATACGCAGTTCCGGCACCGCCAGTATATGAGCGACCATTACCTGGAGAACGCTTCGTTCCTGCGCATGGACAACCTCCAGCTTACTTACGACTTCGGCAAGGTGTACCGTACGCTCGACCTGCATGTTTCCGCGATGGTGCAGAATGTGTTTACCGTTACCAAGTATAAGGGGGTCGACCCGGAAAGCTCGTGGGGAATCGACAACGGCGTATATCCCCGTCCCCGTACGTATTCGATGACTATCGGTCTTAACTTCTAATAGCGCAAGCCATGAACAACTATATCAGTAAACTAAAGAAATTCTCTCTTTCGGCGGGCGTCGCCGGCCTGTTGCTCCTCGGAGCCTGTACCGACGACCTCGACCAAACCCCGCACATCGGCTACACGTCGGATGCGGTATATGCCTCCGTCGACGGCTATCGCTCGGTGCTGGCTAAAATCTACGGTACCTATTCGCTGGTAGGACAAGAGAAAGGCGGCGGCGTCGACATTTCCTCCAACAGCGGTTACGACCTGCTTCGTTGCCTGTTCCACCTGCAGGAAGGGCCTACCGACGAGTGTGCTTACCGCTGGATGTCGGGCGACAACTTGTACTCGCTGGCTTATATGCAGTGGGATGCCACCGAGCCGAACGTAAGCGATGTATACTATCGCCTGTATTATGCCATTGCCGTAGCGAACGAGTTCCTGCGCCATACCGGCGATGACGCCATTGCCGGCTTTACCGCCGGTGAGCAGGCCGAGCTCCGCCGGTTCGCCGCCGAAGCGCGTTTCGTTCGCGCCCTCGACTATTGGTTTGTACTCGACCTCTTCGGTAAAGGCCCGTTTGTGGATGTAGATACTCCTACAACCGGCTTCGTTCCCGAGGCGTACGACAGCAAGCAGCTTTTCGATTACATCGAAAGCGAGCTGAAAGACATCGAAGCCGTCTTGCCCGAGACTTCGGAGTACGGCCGGGCCAGCCAGGCTACCGTCTGGGCGCTTGCCTCGCGCATGTATCTGAATGCCGAGGTGTATACCGGAAAGAGTTACGCCACCGAGTGCGTAACCTATTCCAATAAAATCATTTCCACAGGGAAGTACTCGCTCGAACCCGACTTCCGGAAGCTGTTCAACGGCGAGAACCACAAGCGCACCAACGAAATCATTTACGGTATCTATGCCGACGGCACGTATGCCATGACGTGGGGCTCGGGTACCAACCTGGTGCACGGGTGTTGCGGCAGCGACAACTCGCAAGACCCTGCGAAGTACGGTATCAAGTCGGGATGGGGCAACTACCGGGTGCGGGGTGAAATCCCCGCCTTATTCGGCGACGTGGCCGCCAGCGCCGACAGCCGTTGCCTCTTCTGGACCGACGGCCAGACGCAGTATCTCGACAAGGCGATGGACGACGGAGCATCGGGCTATCATTCGGAGAAATGGACCAACCTGACCGATGCGGGCGAACCTGCGTGCGATGCCGCCGTGGACGGTTGCAACACCGACTTCCCCATGTTTCGCCTGGCCGAGGTGTATCTCAATTGCGCCGAGGCGGTGCTCCGCGGAGGTACGGGGATGACACGGGGCGACGCGCTGGAGCTGGTGAACCGGGTGCGCCGGCGCGCCTATGGCAACGAATCGGGCGATATTACCGATGCGCAGTTCAACCTCGACTTTCTACTCGACGAACGCGGGCGCGAACTGCTCTACGAGCTGGTGCGCCGTACCGACCTCGTGCGCCACGACAAGTTTACTACCGCCAACTACATCTGGCAATGGAAAGGGGGCGTGGTGAACGGCCGCGCCGTGGATGCGCGTTTCAACCGCTATCCCATCCCCGCCAGCGAAATAGCGGCCAATCCCCATTTATCCAATCCTGGTTATTAATCGTTAGCATCAGAAAGATATGAAGATAAATAAATTAACCGTCGCCCTGCTGTTGGCCGCACTGTGCTCGATCACTGCCTGCGACAAAGACGGCGACACGATATACACCGCCGGCTCCCCGGAGTTGGCGCTCGCCGGTAACGAATCCGACATCGTGCTTTCTGCCGACGCGCTCGATGCCCTGGCTCTTACGCTTTACTGGAACGACAACAGCGAAATCACGCTTTCCGACCCGCGCGTGGATGCTCCGAAGTATGCAATCGCGAACACCATCCAGTTCTCCGCGTCGGAGAGCTTCGACAACGTGGCCGAAGTGGCCGTGGGCGACGGCGTATTCGAGCGTCAGTTCTCGTGTAAAGAACTGAACTCCGTGTTGACCAAGTTAGGTTTCGAGGCTGGGGTGAAAGCGCCGCTCTATATCCGCGTACAGGGACGCCTGGCCGACAATGTGGAGCCGACTTATTCCAAGGTGCTGGCCGTTCAGGTTACTCCTTACAAGGTAGATACCACCGTGGGGCGTTATCTCGATTCCAAGAAAGAAGATACCGGGCGCACCCTGTACGCTCCTGCCGCCGACGGGGTATACTCCGGATTTATCGGCGCCGGGGCCTGGGAAAACTGGTTCCTCAACGAAGCCGACGGTACTGTCTGGGGCAACGATGCCGCTACGGGCACCGCTTTCGTGATGTCGTCGGCCGGCGATGCGTGGAACTTCTGGTATCCCGGAATCTCGGGCTGCTACTACACTACGGCGGATACGCACCGGAACGAGTGGACGGCGTTGCTGGTGGAATCGCTTACGGTAAGCGGCGACGTAGCCGGTGAAATGACGTACGACCGCAAGGCCAACACGTGGGCGCTCCATATCGACGTGCCTGCTGCGGGAAGCATAAGCGTTACGCTTACCGGCTCGGGCAAGCTCTACAATGCCGCAACCGGCACCGACGATGCGGCCGCTATTGCCACGCAAGTAGGTTTCTCGGGGGATGCGGGCGCACTGACCTTCGATTCTTCCGGCGCCGGCTCTGCCGTAACGCTCGACATACCGGCTGCGGGTGAAACCGATCTCTTGCTCGACCTCAACGACCCGAAGGGCTGGACGCTCGCTACCGGTACGGTGGCTCCTTCGGAGGAAACGGCCGAAATCCTGTGGGTGGCTGGCCATAACGACGGCCTGACCGGCGGTTGGAACTTCGACTCCTGGCTGCGCCTGTATAACGAAGATAACCTTACCTACGGCGGTGTTCTCGACATCAATTCACTGTGGGGCTACAAGCTTTATAAAGAAAAGGATAACTGGGACGACTTTTACGGAATGGTGGCAGGCGGCACCGGTACTGAAGGGCAACTGGAAGCCGGCGGTGACAACAACATCTCGGCTCCGGCTCCCGGGCTTTATGTGGCCGATGTGTCGCTCTCCGGGCTTACGTACAAACTCACGGAAGTCAGTACGGTGCACTTCGCCGGCTTGAACGACGACTGGAACCTCAGCCCCATGACGGCTACCGCCGCGCCCGGCGTGTATACGGCTACGGTAACGAAAACGACCGATACGCCTTACGGCGTGAAGGTGATTATCAATGAGAACTGGGACATTGCTTTCGGGGGAGGCAGCGGCTATCTGCGTCTCTATCAGGACGGTTTCGACGGCGATAACGACCTGTCGAACGGCACCTATACCCTTACGGTTAATCTCCTCGAAGGCACCTACACTTACGAATAACGACCGATAACGTATTATTATTAACTATGCTTTTGCTTAACATGAAACATTTTATCATATTGCTTGCGGCCGGCGCTATGTTGCTTTCCGGTTGCACCGAAGACAGCCCGGTTACCGTCCGGCCCGAAGGCAGCGACGAGCCTGCCGTCGAAATCGACCGGAACGCTTTTGCCAAGGGGGCCGATGTGAGTTGGATTACCCAGCTCGAATACGAAGGCTTCACCTTCGCCAACCAGGCGGGCGAACAAAAAGAGTGCATGGCGCTTCTCCGCGACGACTGCGGCGTAAACGCCATCCGGTTGCGTGTGTGGGTCAATCCCGAAGAAGGGTGGAACAATATCCACGACGTGGCTGTCAAGGCGCGCCGTGCCGATAACCTCGGCTTGCGCCTGATGATCGATTTCCACTTCTCGGATACCTGGGCCGACCCGGGTGCGCAAATCACGCCCGCAGCATGGGCCGGTATGGAGCTTCCCGAATTGAAAGCGGCGATGACGGCTCATATAAACGAGATGCTCAACACGCTTAAGAACCTCGACATCACGCCCGAATGGGTGCAAATCGGCAACGAAACCCGGGGCGGCATGATGTATCCGCTCGGCGCTGTGGATGCCCATTTCGCCGAACTGGTCGATGCCGGGTATACTGCGGTAAAGGCCATATTCCCCGATGCGAAGGTGATTGTTCACCTCGACTGCGGTAACGAGCCGGGGCTTTACACGTATGTGTTCGACGACCTGACCGCCAAAGGAGCCCGGTACGATATGATCGGCATGTCGCTTTATCCCGAGCCTGCCGACTGGCCACAACTGGTTACCGACTGCCTGGCGAACGTACGGGCGGTGAACGCCAAGTACGGCAAGCGGGTGGTGATTGCCGAAATCGGGATGGATTACCGTGAAGCGGATGCTGCCGATGCGATGATGCGTGCCATGGTGAAAGGGTGTACCGAAGCGGGGGTAGTAGACGGTATTTTCTGGTGGGAACCCGAAGCGCCCGCCAGCAAGGGATACCTGAAGGGCTGCTTCGACGAAGGCGTTCCTACGAAAGCGCTCGCTGTATTTAAAGAAACCAATTAATCAGTTCGATGATGAGAAGATACGCTGTACTTAAATCGGTTATCGCCTGCGCGCTGTGCTTTGCCACGGCGGTGCAGGCCGGTGGCCGCATCGTTTCGTCCGGAAAGGATACGCCGGACACGGACCGTTGCCCGGAAAGTAGCACGGAAGTTACGAAAAAGAAGGATTTCGCCTGCGGGGCCGACGTGAGTTGGCTTACCCAGATGGAAGCCGAAGGGCGCCGGTTCTATACGCCGGGTGAAAACCGGAAGGAAATGGAATGCATGCAGTTGCTTCGCGACTGCTGCGGGGTGAACTCCGTGCGTCTGCGCGTGTGGGTCGACCCGAAAGACGACTGGAACGGTATCGACGATGTGGTGGTGAAGGCTCGTCGGGCCGACAGCTTGGGGATGCGCCTGATGATCGACTTCCATTTCTCCGACATCTGGGCCGACCCGGGTCATCAGGAGATGCCGGCGGCTTGGAAGAATCTCGGTTTCGAAGAACTTCGGTCGGCTTTGGCCGCGCATGTAACCGATATGCTCACGGCGCTGAAAGCCGCCGGCATCTCGCCCGAATGGGTACAAGTGGGCAACGAAACTACGCCGGGGATGATGCTTCCGGTGGGGTCGGTCGAGCATCCGGAGCAACTTATTGCGCTCAACAATGCGGGATACGACGCAGTGAAGGCGGTATGCCCCGATGCGCAAGTAATCGTACACCTCGACTCGGGTCACGACCGCTGGCGCTACGACCGGATGTTCGACATCCTTCAAAACCACGGGGGCAAGTACGATATGATCGGCATGTCGCTCTATCCTTTCTGGGCGGCGCAACAAGGCGTCACCGGGGGCTGGGAGCAGATTGCCGACGATTGCATAGCCAACATCAACTACCTGAAACAAAAATACGGCAAGCCGGTGATGATTTGCGAAATCGGCATGCCCTACGACGAAGCGGAAACGTGTCGCGCTTTGATTGCCAAAATGATGGGCGCCGACGTGGAAGGTATATTCTACTGGGAGCCTCAGGCGCCGGCCGGTTATAACGATGGCTATAACCTGGGTTGTTTCGACAACGATGCGCCCACGGTGGCGCTGGATGCTTTTAAGAACAGGTGATTGTATGCACGGCTTTTCAACTTCCTCGTCAAGGAGTTGAAAAGCCGTTATGCAAAAGTTTAGCAAAGAGCGAATGCGTTATTCCTGTAAGTGGAGAGGAGAAAGGAGTTAGCCCGTTTCTCTTCTCCATTGTTTATACGGTATCACCTGGGAAGTCCGATCTTCCTGATGTCACCGGGTGGTATTTACCGGTTGTTCTCTTACGGAGAGTATATGCATCGGATAGTTTTTATCTACGCAGTTTCATTTTCAGAATCGGAAACGGATTCCCTTGTTCGTCCGTTTCGGTGCGTTCGAATACCTCGAATCCGATATGCCGGTAAAATCCGGCGGCCTGCGGGTTTTGCTCGTTCACGTCTACGTACCGTACCTCGTATTGCGA